>NZ_LMCE01000046.1:0-50382 GCF_001623285.1 Pseudovibrio sp. Ad26 | reverse complement strand
CAAGTTGGCTCTGGACATACAATAACCAACGGCCCAACATGGCCATCGGCGGCATCACGCCTGCCAAGAAATTGAAACTGGCTGCATAACTCTACCGCCAAGCTCCTCCAATAATGGGGGGATTACCCATTTCCACCCCCGACCTTGTTAGCAATATATTTTCATTTGATGGTTTTGTATTTAAGGGCGACAAGAAAAGAAGAAAGACAGTCTACTCTTTTCCTGAGATATCAGACCTCTATAAAGAATATGGGAAAACATTTATCGATCAGATGGATCAGGACCAACTACGAAAGAAATGCAAAGTATTTCTTCGTGACGAGGATGGAAATGATAGATATGGCTGGCCTCTGTCAAGATGTATATCATGGGAAACTCACCTAGATAGTAAGAAGTATGTACTTTCGGATGGAGAGTGGTATCAAGTCGACGGAAAATTCTATGATGATATCACAAGTTTCTTTGCATCTTATTTAGTAAAGGACATTCATCTACCCGATGCAAATTCAAACTATGGCAAAGAATCTGATTACAACTATACTGCTTGCTCTTCTAATGAACACTTTCATCTTTTTGACTTAGGGCACTCCAGTTCTAGACATAAAAAGATCAAGAGCGCAGGGAACGAGATTTGCGACATTTTTGACTCTGAGCAAAAGCGCTTCGTACATGTAAAACCAGGAAAGGCATCCCCTCAAATCAGCCATCTTTTAAGGCAGGGTACTTTTAGCGCTCAGATTATGAGAACGGATGATGTTGAACGTTCGAATTTCCACACATACTTAGAAGAAGACCTCACGGATTTGAGTTTCCTAGATAGTTTCGATCCATCACAATTTACGGTTTCATTCGCATTGATCCTTGGTGAAAATCAAAAACGGGACATCCCATTTTTCAGTAAGGTGAGTTTTAAGGATTCTGCCACCACAATACGGAGCATGGGATATAAGTGCGAGTTCGGCTTTATCAGTAAACTACCTGAGCTCAAAACTGTAGAGCTAACTGAGTTAGAATCAGCCTGATAAATTGGTCCCTGAAACGCAAAAACCCCGGAGCAGGTGCCCCGGGGTCTTTTTTCGAGCCGCAATGTTTAGCTTGCAGGATTGGCGTTGGACTTAAGCTTTCGCTTTAGAGGCTTTTTTCGCTTTTTCCTGCGCAAGATCTACAACATCCTCCGCGCGGCCCTCTACGTAGACGCGACCGTAGTAACCATCGAGAAGGAGCTGTTTGATCTCATCGATCAGTGGGTACCGTGGGTTAGCTCCGGTGCACTGGTCATCGAATGCTTCCACTGCGACTTCGTCGAGTTTTGCCATGAACTGCTCTTCAGTGATGCCCAGATCTTTGAAGCCTGCTGGGATCTCAAGAGCCTTCTTGACGCTTTCTACCCAAGCAACCAGTTTCTCAACCTTTGCTTCACGGCTGTCTCCAGCTGCTGTGAGGCCCAGATGGTCAGCAATATCACCGTACCGGCATTTTGCCTGAGGGCGCGCATACTGAGAGAATGCGGTCTGTTTGGTTGGGTTGTCATTTGAGTTGTAGCGGATCACGTTAGAGATCAGCATGGCATTGGCCAAACCGTGCGGTACGTGGAACGCTGCACCTACTTTGTGTGCGATAGAGTGACAAACACCGAGGAAGGAGTTCGCAAATGCGATACCTGCGATGGTTGCGCCATTGTGCACTTTCTCACGTGCATTCGGGGATTCAGCACCCTTTTCGTAAGATTCTACGAGGTTCTCTTTGAGGAGTTTGAGAGCCTGCAGAGCCTGACCGTCAGAGTACTCGTTTGCCAGAACAGAGACGTAAGCTTCTGTTGCGTGGGTGATGGCATCAATGCCGCCAAACGCTGTCAGAGACTTCGGCATGTTCATGACAAGGTTCGCATCCACGATTGCCATGTTTGGTGTGAGTTCGTAATCCGCAATTGGGTACTTCATGCCGGTTTCGTCATCAGTCACCACCGCGAACGGGGTTACTTCAGAACCGGTGCCAGAAGTGGTTGGGATTGCAACCATCTTGGCTTTTTCGCCCATTTTAGGGAACTTATAGATACGCTTGCGAATGTCCATGAAGCGCAATGCCAGGTCGGCAAAGTCAACTTCCGGATGTTCGTACATGACCCACATGATCTTTGCTGCATCCATTGGGGAGCCACCACCAATTGCAACGATCACATCTGGCTTGAATGCCTTACACAGGTCAGCACCTTTACGCACGATGGACAATGTCGGATCAGCCTCTACTTCGTAGAAGACATCTGTTTCCATGCCCAGGCCTTTGAGAACACGAACAGTCTCATCAGCGTAGCCATTCTTGAACAAGAACCCATCGGTTACGATCAGTGCGCGCTTTTTACCTTCCAGATCACCCAGAGCGATTGGCAGACAGCCGCGACGGAAGTAAATGGATTCAGGCAGTTTGTGCCACAGCATGTTTTCAGCTCGCTTCGCAACGGTCTTTTTGTTGATCAGGTGCTTTGGACCTACGTTCTCACTGATGGAGTTACCACCCCAAGAGCCGCAGCCCAGTGTGAGGCTTGGCGCGAGGGAGAAGTTGTAAAGGTCACCAATGCCGCCGTGGGATGCAGGAGAGTTGATGAGAATACGGGCAGTCTTCATCCGACGGCCAAATTCTTTCACGCGGTCTGCGCAACGGTCCTGATCTGTATAGAACACTGAGGTGTGACCGATGCCACCCATGGTGACGAGCTTTTCAGCGGTGTCACATGCGTCTTCAAAACTTTTTGCCTTGTACATAGCAAGCGTTGGAGACAGCTTTTCGTGTGCGAAGGCTTCGGCTTCACTGGCTTCGGTGACTTCACCGATCAGGATCTTGGTGCCAGCAGGAACCTTTACGCCTGCCATTTCAGCAATTTTTGGTGCTGGCTGACCTACGATAGCTGCGTTGAGACCGCCATTTTTCAGCAGTACATCTTTAACAGCCTGAAGTTCTTTGCCTTTCAGCACGTAGCCCTGGTGACTGGAGAAGCGCTCTTTAACCTGCTCGTAGATTTCCTCGACAACAATGACAGACTGCTCAGATGCGCAGATCACGCCGTTATCGAATGTCTTGGACATGAGGACAGAAGCAACAAGGCGCTTCACGTCTGCAAACTCATCCACCACAACCGGGGTGTTACCAGCGCCCACGCCGATGGCTGGTTTACCGGAAGAGTAAGCTGCCTTCACCATGCCCGGACCGCCGGTTGCGAGGATCAGGTTGATCTCATCGTGTGTCATCAATGCGTTGGAGAGTTCCACTGTTGGAACGTCAATCCAGCCGATGATGTCTTTTGGCGCACCAGCTTTGATTGCTGCATCCAGAACAATGCGAGCAGCTTCATTGGTTGCCAGCTTTGCACGAGGGTGCGGGCTGAAGATGATACCGTTGCGGGTCTTCAAAGAGATCAGTGCTTTAAAGATCGCAGTAGAGGTCGGGTTTGTGGTTGGGACAATGCCGCAGATGATGCCTGTTGGTTCTGCAATGGTGATGGTACCAAAGGTGTCATCTTCATCGAGGATACCGCAGGTCTTTTCATCCTTGTATTTGTTGTAGATGTATTCGGAAGCAAACTGGTTTTTGATAACCTTGTCTTCCATGACGCCCATACCGGTTTCTTCAACCGCCATACGGGAGAGTGGGATGCGAGCATCCGCAGCAGCCAAAGCCGCCGCACGGAAAATCTTATCTACCTGCTCTTGTGTGTATGTAGCGTAAGTCCGTTGCGCTTTCTTAACCCGAGCAACCAGGGCGTCTAATTCTTCGCGATTAGTGACAGGCATTCTCTTCTCCGTAGGCAAGATCCGAAGCAGAAACGTGACAGACTATCCGTAGTTGTCACAAAACAGCTCTAGGGAGGAAACCGCTCTTCTGTTCGACACAGATATTATTGGGTCACATTGTACTTTAGGCGCATGACTTAAGTCAAAAATCAGAGATATATGAATAGGATGTCATAAAACTGGCCATCTGAAGGCTGCTTTCAGAGACTGGAATCACCATAAAAGCCAAACTTGTCATTTATTGCATAGCATTGCATACAGTTTTCACTGGTGAAGTCAGTGATATTACATTTTTATTTCAATAACTTAATGACACACGAAAGTAGGCATATGACTGAGAGGTAGCAAGCGATTTGCTTATAGGACAAGTACTCTGTCTTATACTGTGCGAAAGTTCTTTTTCTGCAATAATTTGACGGTAGTTTCACCTAGTGCTTGTGAATAGTGCGCTCTGGCTGCACAAAATACGATATTACCCGTATTTAATGTGACTCATTTTTACAAGTCCCATGAGTCTGGCAGGTATTGGCGACTTACAGATCCCAAAACGGACAGGAAGCTGTAAAGGTATTGTATTCACCACCTATGGGATGACGCAGCTCAAGCGTCTGCGCGTGAAGATGCAATCGCTCTGAGAACATCAGCGCCTCTCCATCTGCGTAGAAGCGGTCTCCCACAATGACATGACCAAGCGCGAGCATGTGTACGCGGAGCTGGTGAGAGCGGCCTGTGACTGGCATCAGCTTTACAAGGGTCGTCGCTTCCTCACGGCGGACAACTTCCCAGCGCGTGAGTGCTGAACGGCCCTGCTCATGATCAACCATCTGCTTTGGGCGATTGGGCCAGTCACACCTTAAAGGGAGGTCAACCTCCCCTTGGTCCTCAGAGACATGTCCCCACACACGGGCAATATAAGTCTTTCGCGTCATACGCTTTTCGAACTGAAGCCCGACATGACGGTGCGCGTCTTTGTTCATGGCCATCACAAGCAGGCCAGAGGTATCCATATCCAACCGATGGATGGTTGTTGCTGTTGGATAGATGGATTGAGTGCGGCTTTCCAGACAGTCCCTATGCTCTTCTGCGCGACCGGGGACACTCAACAAACCACTCGGCTTGTTGAGGACCAGAAGCTGCTCATCCTGATGGACGACATCAAGGAAGGGCTCCATGGGCGGAGCGTAGATAAAGGATGGGCTCGGAGTGTTCATGGAGGGGCTTATAACGGCTTGTAAGCAAACGTCAACGGATGAGCAGTCTGTGTTGTACGAGACTGCAACGGCCCCATATAACCGTCAGTATCCTGTTTTTATGAGGTTCCTATGATTGGCAATTTTAATTCTGAATTTGAAAAGATCACTGACTACTGGTCTCCTCGGGTCGTCGCTCAAGTGAACGACCAGTATGTTAAGGTCGCCAAGGTCAAAGGAGATCTCGCCTGGCACAAGCATGATGAGGAAGATGAGCTCTTCTATGTTGTAAAAGGCAGTGTCATTATTGAGTACGAAGAGGAAGCTGTTACCCTAAATGAGGGTGACTTTCATGTTGTCCCCAAAGGTAAAATGCACAACCCGGTTGCTCAAGAGGAATGCTGGATCGTGCTTATCGAACCTGTCGCTACAAAGCACACGGGCGATGTTGTGACTGAGAAGACGAAGTCTTTGGCAGATCAGCTGGCATAACGCCCTACTAAGGCAGCAGGGCTAATCCCGAATAAGCGGAATCTGGTGTCTTTACATTCAACGCATGCTGAATTACGCTTACGTTAACACGATGCCTGATGCGTAATACGTAGTGCGCTACCTAGGACACCTTAGGCATCTGCCCGGATTTTTCAAACACTGTAATTTAACAGATGGAGGGAACAAATATGAGCATGGACGCACTTTTGAATGACCTGAAAGGCCGCGTAGAATCCAGCGACTTTGACAGCTCAATCAAGTTTGACTGTGGTGACGAAGGTGTTTTGGTGATTGATGGCAATTCCATCTCCACCGACAACAAAGACGTTGATTGCACAATCGGCGTTACCTTTGAAGACCTTCAGTCTCTGATTGCTGGCGATCTGGACCCAACAGCGGCATTCATGCAGGGCAAGTTCACAATTGATGGTGACATGAGCGTTGCAATGAAACTTAGCCAGCTGATGTAATCTCAGCTGCTAAAAGATCGTGCATTCGGGCCACGGCCCGGATGCCACATAGACTAAAGTCTACGCAGATTCCTGCATTCTATGCTCGATAAGTTGCTGCAAAAACATCGCCCAGTGCTCGATGTAAGCCTGCTTATCTTCTTCCTTCATAAACAAACCATCCGAACTGATCAGGCCTGTCATCATTTGACGTGAGGCTGTGATGAGCGTCCGCGCGATTGTTTGGCTTATTTTATTACTATCAAAAATTGCCAGAATTCGATCATCAGTCACTTTTGCGAAGTTATCGAAGGTAGGTTTGATACGGCGACGCAGCGAGTCTTCTGTTCGCGCTGCAACAAGAATTTCCACCATGGTGAGGTACTCAGGAGAGTTCGCCTGATTCGTCCACCATTTGATAGTCAGCTCAGAAATTCTGCTTTTATCCTCACCGATTTCGTTCAACCACTCCAAAGTCAACCGAACGGATTTGGCGAGCAACCTTTCCAGAACAAAGACCATCAGATCTTCTTTAGTCGGGAAATGATGCTGCAGCGCACCCTGCGAAAATCTGGTCTTTTCGGTAATTTTCTTAATAGATGCACGGTGATAGCCAAATTCGTGCAAACAGCTGATAGCCGCAAGGAGGATCTCCTTACGCATGCGGTCACTCTTCTCTGCCTGAGTAGATTTTCGCGTTTCGCCGGTATCTTGAAAATTATTTTCCATGGAGCCTCACATCAACGCTTGTAAAAAAACCATATGCATGTATTTTTTTCAAGAGATAAGACGAAACACGTAGTGCATAGTTTAGGGAGGAGAAATTATGTATCGGGAGCGTCAGTCCACTGTTGGAACCCTAAGGGAGAAGGTTTCCATGCACACTGTTATTATTGGTGATCCACATCCGGCATTTTCCAGAGCACTTGCGAGTATCTACTCCAATGAGTGTCATGGCGTGAATGTACTTGTGACAAAAAGCTTTTCCGAGTTGCAGACTTGGGTAGAACTTCACCCTTCCGCAGTGGTACTTGTGAACCCTCGTATGAAGGGGGCACCAGGACTCGGCACGGCATCCGCACTGCTGGAGACCTATGAGATTTCCAGCCTTGTCATGCTGCTTGAGCAAGACAATCCGGGCCTTGCAGATTACTTCATTGCCCGTGGTGCAAGTGCAGCTGTTCCAAAGACTGCTGATTTTTCTGTCTTCAAAGCGATTTTGACCGGCGGCACTGTTGAGGTGACCACAGAATCCGAAGATGCACAGAACGCGTTTGGTATCGACTTTTATGAAGGTCTGGCCAATCTGACACGCCGTCAGGCAACCATTTTGACTTACTTGAAAGAAGGTAAGTTGAACAAACAGATCGCTCATGAGCTCGGAATTTCCGAAGCGACTGTGAAGCATCATGTTTCTGCACTGCTGAGCACCCTGGGCTTCTATTCCCGCTCTCAGCTGGTCGCAATGATCAATGAGTTGGGCATCAACGTGGATTATCGTGGCGGCAACCGCAAAGCGGCGCGTGCCAAGACCAATGCACGCCGCGGAGCCAATGGCTACAAAATCTCAGGCGCGGGTGCTGGTGTGACACCATCCTCCACATTGCAGCCAACGTATGTTGCAGCTCCTTAAACGGAACTGACACACCTGTGGCGAGATTACCGCTCCCTCGCCGCAGTTTATTCTCCTTCCTTTTACGGGTGTTACAGCAACGACCAGTCCAACAGGTGGCGTTGCTGTAGCGCTCTTGCCACAGCAAGCAATTTGTTTTTCCAGTTTGACTATTTGCGCCTTACACGCACTTGCCGCTGCGTCAACTTTTCCTCATTATTGATTTTGTAGGCTCCCAAGGCCCGGCTTCAATCTTTCAGAGGACTAGAAAACTGTGCAGCCAAGCGATTTTGCCAGTTTGAGCGACCTTGAGGTCATTTGGAGCGATCATGGCGGTATATGTCCGATCCCCACGCGCACCCTTGTTGCTTCTGATTTGCTCTTAAGCATCGGTCCCTCACCGGACAGAGAGTTTGACCAGACGTTTCAACGTATTTCTGGAGCACTTGTGCTTGCCTATGGAGATCCGCTTTATAATGGTGGGCTCCGCATTATAGACGAAGCTGCCGCGCCTGAGCAGAACCAGTTGAACCTTGTGTTTTCGTCCAAACATCAAGGCCACTTCAACACAGTTAGCCATGAAGCCTTCTATAACAACGAAAATGCGCTGTATGTTCCGTTTCGCAATTGGAGCGAAGTGCATCCGGAGGACGACATTGAAAGTCTGTTTGGGGATTACTCACCCGGCATCTTTCTGAGGTACGTGGTGAGTGAACGTACTCGTTCCTTCCCGGATATCCTTGCAAGACTTGCAGAACGAGCTACTGGATTACAGGTGTGTAGTAAGAACCGATCCCTGCTGTTTTCCAGCCTCTCTGAACTTCGGCGAAAACTTCCAAGTGATCTTATTCTTGTCGATGGCAGCGGGTTTGGCGGCCAGCCAACGTCGCGCCAACAGAAGAAACCTTTGCTTTACACGACAAACTGGATTTCGCGAGAACTGATCGAACCTTCAGAACTGCACCACACAGAGAGTGATGTACCCAGCCTCTTTGATCTACGGCGCAGGTTCTCACTCAGCTCCTGAGGAGCTTTCCAACTTTTCTTGGCAGGATGCACAGGTGCCTTTAATCTCGATGGAGGTTGATTTGGCATCAAAACCATTCGCGCTTGCCCAACCGCTCAGAATTTCCGCGACATCATTGTCAGCAAATTCCAGTGCTTTGCCACAAGCTTCACAAATCGCAAAGCCAACCATCTCTACAGAATGACATGAGGGATGTGCACACGCGACAAAAGCGTTCATACTTTCGAGACGATGGATCAGGCCCAGCCCGATGAGCTTGTCCAGAGCACGGTAGACCTGCAATGGTGCGCGAAGTCCCTCAGAGCGAAGTTGATCCAAAATGGAGTACGCGCTCATAGGTGCATCTGAAGCGCACAGCAAATCCAGAACCAGACGCTGATTTTTAGTGAGCTTCACTTCTGCAGTTGCCATTGCCACTTCTTTCACTCCAAAGCTTGTTGCGTTCCTATGCATTCACGCATCAAGCCAGAACACTTTGTTCTCAAGCGTCTTCTTATCCAAAAACCGGAACCACTTTTGGGGAATACGCTCTACTGCCCTCGCTCCTTTCCCAATACTCTGTTTATCAGCCGGGATGCAAACAATGAAAGCAAAAATAAGCACAGGCTGGCCACAACGATGGATGGACCGGATGCGCTGTCAAACTGCAATGAGCCTTCCAGACCAAGGATAACACTCGCCACACCGATGATAGACGAAGCAACGGCCATTTGCTCCGGTGTTCTGGCAAACCAGCGCGCTGTCGCTGCTGGGATAATCAGAAGCGCTGTGATCAGCAAAACACCGACAATCTTCATGGCAATGGCGATGATTGCTGCCATCATGACCATAAAGACGAGCTGTGTCAGGTCTGGATTAAAACCTTCAGCTTCCGCCAGTTCCCGATTGACCGTGGACGCCAGCAATGGGCGCCAGAGAAAGTACATCAAACCGAGAATGACTGCGGCACAAACGTAAATTGCAATGACGTCTTCATTGCCGACAGCGAGGATATCGCCAAACAGCAATGAGAGAAGATCGAAGCGCACAGAGCTCATGAAGGCAATCAGGACCATGCCGAGCGCAAGGGCAGAGTGCGAGAGCAGCCCTAGCAAAGCATCGGTTGAAAGTGAGCCGCGTTTTTGCAAGATGAGCAGGCACAAGGAAACCGTCACTGTCACACCCAGCACGCCAACCATGAGATTGATGTTCAACAGGAAGGCAAGTGCAACGCCGAGGAGCGCTGAGTGGGACATGGTATCCCCGAAATAGGCCATCCGACGCCAGACAACGAAACAGCCGAGTGGTCCACTGACGAGAGCAAGTCCAATCCCGGCCAACATAGCTCTTAGAATAAAATCATCCATGATTGCAGCAGTCTCCAGAATCCCCTTTGGAAGGAACGATTGTCCCGTCGGCCTTGTGGCTGTGGTCGTGATGGTGGTGGTAGATCGCAAGAGACTGTGACGCCGCATCTCCGAAGAGCTGCTTGTAGGCATCCGAGGCTGCCACATGTTCTGGTGCACCGCTGCAGCACACATGGCCGTTGAGGCAGACCACCGTATCTGTTTGCGCCATCACCACATGCAGGTCGTGTGAAATGAGCAGGATACCGCAGTTCAATTCCTCGCGAATTTTGAGGATCAGATTGTAAAGAGCGATTTCGCCAGAATAGTCGACACCCTGCACTGGCTCATCCAGAACGAGGAGGTCTGGGCTGCGCAGGATTGCTCTTGCCAACAGAGCTCTTTGATATTCACCACCCGAAAGTTGCTGCACATTGGAATCGATGAGATGGGAGATACCGGTTTTCTCCAGCACTCTATCAATCTCTATCTTCGAGGGTCTGGCGGTCAGGCTCATCAAGCGGCGGACGGTCAGTGGCATTGTCCAATCCACGGCAAGCTTTTGAGGAACGTAGCCAACTTTGAGGTTGGGTTTGCGTTTGATCTTTCCGGCATCTGCTTTCAACACGCCCAATGCGGTTTTTGCAGTCGTGCTTTTACCAGCGCCATTCGGCCCGATGAGCGTGACGATCTCACCAGCTTTCACACTCAGAGTCACATTCTGGATCAACCAACGACCTTGTCGTTTGATCCCAACTCCATCCATCTCAATCAATTGCACAATAGGCACCTCAACTCACCGTGGGCAGCACCACGAAGGGGATGGCTTTTATATGTTATGTAATAATATTACACAAATAAAATATTCGTTGATTTCACAGTGAGTGCAAAAAAGCCGGAGCAATGCCCCGGCTATTTGATGCTTGATTTTCTGAGTTTCGCTTATGCAGGTTCGCGCATTGCCCGGACAGCCGTTTCAACACCGCGCAACTCTGCAAGGCCGCGCAGACGACCTACCGCCGGATAACCCGGTGCAGATTTCATTTGCAGGTCTGAGAGCATGGCATGGCCGTGATCTGGCCGGAACGGGATTAGATCATCAGAACCCGCTGCTTTTCTGCGCTCTTCTTCATTCACCAAAGCTGAGATCACACCAACCATATCAACGTCGCCGGTCAGATGATCTGCTTCGTGGAAGGACAGCGGATTGTCTTCACGTTTGGTCGCCCGCAGATGGACGAAATGAATACGCTGCGCGTATCGCTCTACAATGCCTACAAGATCATTATCAGGCCGAACACCCAGAGAGCCAGTGCAGAATGTAAAGCCGTTCTCAGGTACATCGACTGCCTTCGAAATATATTCGTAATCAGATTCAGTGGAGCAAACCCGCGGCAAGCCCAAAAGAGGACGTGGAGGATCATCCGGGTGGATTGCCATAAGTGCACCGGTTTCTACACACACTGGAATGACCTCTTTGAGGAACAACGCCAGATGCTCTCGCAGTTTATCGGCATCCATGCCGTTGTAGCGTTCCAGGTGGGCGCGAATGTCTGCAACTGTGTAGGATTCTTCTGAGCCTGGAAGTCCTGCAAGGATCGTTTTGACCAATCCATCTTTGTCTTCCTGAGACATCCCCTCAAAGACAGCAGTTGCGCGTGCAACTTCTTCTGCTGAGTATTCGTCTTTAGCGCTCGGGCGCTCAAGAATGAAGATATCGAAGGCTGTGAAGACATCTGCGTCAAAGCGAAGACAGGTCGCGCCGGTTTCCAGTTCGTAGGTCAGATCTGTTCGTGTCCAGTCCAGTACAGGCATGAAGTTGTAGCAAATCTTGGTGATGCCACAGGCCACCAGATTGCGGATGGACTGCTTATAGGTCTCGATATACTTTTCGAAATCCCCAGTGCGCGTTTTTATATGTTCATGTACCGGAACACTTTCGACAACAGACCAGACGAGACCGGCAGCTTCGATCTCATCTTTGCGCTTTTGAATTTCTTCAACTGGCCACACTTCGCCATTCGGGATGTGGTGGAGAGCAGTGACAATGCCCGTTGCCCCTGCCTGCCGAACATCTTTGAGGGTGACCGGATCATGTGGGCCATACCAGCGCCAAGTCTGTTCCATGTTTAGCTCTTTGCTTTTCAAATTTTGGGGCCAAGGCCCGGTTTAACATTTCACTTCGGTTATTTTTTGAGATCGTTCACCGCAGCCAGCGGATCCGTATCAAACAGGTACGCATCAAATGCAGGGTCATCGACATCGGAGAGTTCCAGCAATGTCATCCGCACATTCTCCAGATGCTGCCACATGGCTTGTCGCGCCATTTGTGGGTCCCGGCATTGCAGCGCAGTTAGGATTGCCTGGTGATCATCCAACCACTTGATTTGATAGCCTTGGTCGAAAATGCGCTGGTGCAGTTGCTCCCACATTCGGGAACGCTTGCGCAATGTCCAAAGGTGCTCAACAGATTCGGTCAACACGGAGTTCTGGCTCGCCTGCGCAACCAGTCGATGGAACTCCTCATCAGCCTTATGGCTTCCAGAACCGGATTCGATCTCAACCCGCTCCTTTGCCAGCGTCTCGCGCATCTGCATCACGTCAGCTTTTGTTGCCATTGTTGCGGCAAATGCTGCGATGTTACTTTCCAGAAGCTGGCGTGCCTGCAGCAGCTCAAACGGGCCAATGTCCTGTTCCAATGAACTGTCTGGTGTCACATCACCCGGGAGACGAAGAACATAAGTACCCGAGCCTTTGCGCACATCAACGAGGCCCTGCACTTCCAGCATGATCATCGCGTCTCTTACCAATGACCGACTGACGCCCAGATCTTCAGAAATCTTGCGCTCTGTGGGGAGCTTGTCACCAATGGCAAATGCACCGTTCGCCAAATCGCGAACCAGTTCTTCTGCCACATCCTGATAACGTCTTCTGTTCGAGTCTAATGTCATGGTGCAATCCAGATCAGTTTTTCGCTTTCAGCTCTGCATAAAAATCTGCAAGAAGTTTGAAGGCTGTTTTCTTGGTTTTCTTGTCTGAGGCAATCAAGCCTTTGCGGTTCCAGCCTTGCTGGAACATATTCTGTCGACGTTCGACACGGAAATCATAGAGAATCCAAGGTGAGATGCCCTTCACGAATTCTCGCTGGCGCAAGGTTGCAATTTGCTTGCGGTAGACCTCAGCCATGTAGCTTTCACTAAAGAAGCCCTTTTCCAGTTTCCCCTCACCGATGTAACCATCAGCACCAGTTTCAGAGATGACCACAGGTTTGCCCGGCTCAGAGTTGTCCAGGAAATCGATCAGGTCTTCGAAGTTCTCCTCATACCAGCCGTAATACTCATTGATGCCGATCACATTGATGTATTGGATCAGGCGATCTTCAATCCGGTTCTTGGCATGGTTTACGAGACAGGCAGCCGAGGTCAAGCGTGTTGGGTCCATGTCTCTTGCGGTATCGACCAGTTGCTTCATGAACGAAAGGCGCTCGTCAGTGTCCGGGTTCTCATTGCCAACAGACCAGATGACGACAGATGCTCTATTTCGATCACGTTTGATCAGCTCTTGAAGCTGGTTGCGAGCATCTTTGAGAGTATCCGGGTTCTTGAAGTCGATTGCCCAGTAAACCGGTATCTCTTCCCAAAGAAGAAGACCTTCACGATCGGCCATTTTGGCGGCGCGCTCATCATGCGGGTAGTGGGCGAACCGCATGAAGTTGCAGTTCAGCTCCTTGGCGTGTTGGAACCGTTGCTCCAGATCTTCATCACGTAGGACTTTGCCGGTGAACTCGTCATCCTCATGCACGGAGATGCCTCTGAAAAAGATTGGTTTGCCATTGAGCAGAACGTCCGTTCCTACTTGCTCTATCTGGCGAAACCCGATCATGTCTTCAACACGATCTTCTCCGACTGAGGCTGTTACCTGATAGAGGCGTGGGTGCTCTGGTGACCACAGTTCTGGCTTAGCTGGGATGACCAGTTTTCCGAAGCCGTCTTCATCGACGGAAACCTCAGTCTTGATGCCCAGTTCTTTGAACTCGACTGTTACGGATGCCCTGCCTGGACCGCTGACTTGCAGCTCAACTGCGATTTTATCGTAGGAGCTGTCGGGGACTAGGTAGGCGAAGAAATCTGAAATGAATGTTTTCGGGGTTCTATAGAGTTCAACATCCCGATAGATGCCACCGTAATTGAACCAGTCTGTGTTGCGCATTGGCACGCGGTCGAGGGTGCGGGTGTTGTTCACGCACAGCATCAACCAGTTGCGTCTCGGTTTTGCGTGATCGGTTAGCTCGACATTGAAGGGAGTGGACCCGCCGTAGTGGTTGCCGAGAAACTCCCCATTCAAAAATACCTTACAATCGTACTGCGCTGCTCCAACTCTTAGGAACAAGCGCCCGTCTTCCGGCAGTTCTTCCAGATCTAGCGGGCGGGTATACCACGCGCTGCCTTCAAAGAAGTACCATTTGTCCTTAAGCATGGACCAGCACGAAGGAACTGGAACGGTTTCGCCTGCATAAGGATCGTAATCGTAGGGCTCAATCTTATCTTCTGGTGCTTCTGGCGTGAAAGAGAACCATTTTTGGCGCAGGCCGGTATCCAGCAGGTCAACGCAGAAGTTCCACTCTCCGTTTAGCGACTCAGCTTTACGGCCACCTGTGAAAATCAGCGTGCTGCTGTTCAGATTCTGCTTATTGAAAGGGACGTCATAATCCTCATCATGCAAGCAAGCCAGGCCATTATCGGCACCTTCCATCCGCTCAAGCATCACTGATCCTCGTTGACCAATATTGGTTTCGTCGTTGTTGGGACCTCAGTCCGAGTTGGTCGACCTATTTAGGTGTATCTGAACAAACAAGGTGATTACGTCATTGAGTTGAAAACCGTCACACCGGAACTTCTCTACACTCAAAGAGCGCCGTCATTCCACAACGTATGTATCAAACCAACAACCCAAACTCTCAAGCTACTGTTATAAATAGTTTAAATAGCTTATTGAGAGTTTTATCCCCTTTCCTTCGCCTCTGAATACATCTTTCAACATACTACCGCTGGTTTGCACCTCGCCCGCCTCCACATCTTCTTTTAAAAACAAGAGGTCAGAGCATTTCCACTGGTAACTTTGAAATGTGGAGAAAGGAGATCAACCAAACCTCTCTCCACATATGTCACATTTGTACAAAACTGCGACATTGTCAAACCATTTTATCATATTGGTTGACCAATAATCAAAAATCAGCAATTAATTAGGAGAGAGGTAATTTAATAAGATTCATTGGGTATCCGTAGATCTGCAGATCTCCAATTGAAACCCTCTCACGAATTCAAGGTCTCTTGAGCAACCCCTCAGGAGAAATTGGTCGCCCACTGTAGATTCTTTCTGCATACTAAGCCCGCGCCTTCACCTGGATTAGGGAATTAAAATGCAAGCGCTGACCAAAATAGTTAACACGATCCTCAAGGCCGTCACGGTGTCGGTTTTTGTCGTGCTCGTGGTGTGTGTGGTTTGGCAGGTTTTTTCGAGATACGTTCTTGGCACGCCAAGTACCGTGACCGATGAACTTGCTCGTTTCATGTTTATGTGGATCGGCCTGATTGGTGCGGCCTATACGCTTGGAATGCGAAGACACCTGGCAATTGACCTTTTAACCGGCTCTCTGGTCGGCAAACGGAAATTATTCTCAGATTACTTCATCATTCTGGCGATCGCCTTCTTCTCAGGTGTTGTCATGCTTTACGGCGGCGGACAGTTGGTCCTGAAGACACTCGCCAATGGGCAGGTCTCGCCCGCTCTTCGCGTCCCAATGGGCTACATCTACGCAGCTATTCCGTTCTCTGGCGGCATCATGCTGTTCTACTGCGTTGAGTTCTTTATTGGTCTCATCAATGGCACAGGTACAGGTCCAAACGACCAGATACCTGACGCTGCTGATCCTGCTGCTAAATAAGAGTAAGTCTGATGGAATTTTTAAGTAGTGAGCTTCAAAGCGGTCTTATTCTGTTTGGCGTGTTTGGCATTCTTGTCACGCTTGGTGTGCCGATTTCCTTTGCCATCGGATTGGCTGCCACCGCGACAATCACCTTCCTGATCTCGTTTGATCAGGCTCTTTTTGTTGTTTCGCAGAAGATGGCCAGTGGTTTGGACAGCTTTACGCTGTTGGCGATCCCGTTCTTCATTCTGGCTGGCAACATCATGAACTCTGGCGGTATCGCACGCCGTTTGATTGAGCTGGCTAAGATCGTCGGGGGGCGCTTGCCGGGGGCTCTGGCACACGTCAATGTGCTGGCGAACATGCTGTTTGGCTCCATTTCCGGCTCTGCTGTGGCCTCTGCCGCTGCAATCGGCGGCATCATGTCTCCGTTACAGCGCAAAGAAGGTTATGACCCTGCCTTTTCTGCTGCAGTGAATGCTGCCTCTTGCCCAACTGGCATGCTGATCCCTCCCTCCTCTACCCTGATCGTTTACTCTCTGATCTCTGGTGGCACATCCGTGGCAACGCTATTCGTTGCAGGGTATTTGCCAGGCATTCTGATGGGACTTGGTGTTATGGGGGTTGCTGGTATCGTTGCAGCGAAACGTGGCTACCCACTGATCCCGCTACCGAGTTTCAAAGAGATCCTCTTCAAGATAGCGGATGCCTTCCTGCCATTGTTGCTCATCTTCATCATCATGGGCGGTATTATTGGCGGCGTCTTTACTGCGACCGAAGCCTCTGCTGTTGCTGTTGTTTATACTCTGCTGCTCGCAGTTGGTATTTACCGGGAAGTTAAAGTCACCGACCTGCCAACCATCATACTTGAAAGTGCTATTACTAGCTCCATCGTGTTGCTGCTGATCGGGTGCTCTATCGGCATGTCCTGGGCCATGACCTTCTCTGACATTCCGTACGCAATTGGTGAAGCTCTGGCGAATGTCTCTGAGAACCCATTCATCATCATGTTGGTGATCAACATCTGCCTGCTGGTAATCGGCACCTTTATGGACATGACCCCTGCGCTGCTGATATTCACACCGATCTTCCTGCCTGTTGCGACTGAGCTTGGAATGGACCCTGTGCACTTCGGTATCATGATGACCTACAACCTGTGCATCGGCATCATCACACCGCCAGTGGGCAGCGCGTTGTTCATCAGCTGCTCTGTGGGCAAGGTTGCCATTCAGGATCTGATCAAGCCAATGCTACCGTTCTATGTAGCGGTGATTTCCATCCTGATGCTGGTGACTTTCATTCCAGAAATCAGCCTGTTCCTGCCGCGGGTCATTCTTGGTTACGGCGGATAACAGACAGACACTTTGCAACCATAACAATACCCAACAAAACTGGTTGAAGCATAATGAAAACGCTAAGTAAGTGGTCCTACATCGAGACCGAACAGAACCGGGTTGACCTGCTTGTAGATAACAAGCATCTGCTTTCTCTGTTCGTTCTTGAAGACAAGCTTGTTCGGGTTCTTTTGCGCAAGAATGGTGAGTTCCGACAAGGACGGACGTGGTCCGTAACTCCGGCAGAAACGCCAGTGCCGTTTGAAGGTCGGTCTCGTCTTTCTGTCGAAGGTTTCTCGCTGCCAGAGTTTAAGCAGGAGCTTGCAGAGGACACACTTACACTGGAGACGCGGGCTTTGCGCGTCTGCGTGAAAACGCCGCTTCAGATAATCTGGGAGACAAAATGCGAAGACGGGTCTTACCAGGTTATCGCCAGCGAACGGTCCACAGGCGCTTATATGCTAGGCGTCAAAGACCACAAGAACTCGCATTTCTTCAGCCAACCTGCAGATGACCGGATTTATGGTCTTGGTGAAAAGGCTGGCAATCTGCTGCGCAATGGTCGCCGCTATGAAATGCGTAATCTGGATGCGATGGGGTATGATGCAGAGACCACCGACCCTCTTTACAAACATCTGCCGTTTACGCTGACACGCACGGGTTCTGGTGTCTCTTATGGCGTGTTCTACGATAACCTGGTGAGCTGCTGGTTTGATCTTGGCAATGAGATCGACAATTATCATCAGCCTTACAGATCATACCGTGCTGAAGACGGAGATCTGGACTATTACTTTATGCTTGGCCCTTCCCTATTGGAGGTGACCAAGACGCAGGTTTGGCTGACTGGCAAACATATCTTTCCGCCGAAGTGGAGCCTCGGGTATTCCGGCTCGACCATGTATTACACCGATGCGGAGAATGCCCAGGAACAGCTGGAAGGCTTTGTTGATCTGATCAAAGAGCACGCCATTCCTTGCGACAGTTTCCAGCTCTCCTCCGGTTACACATCAATTGGCTCCAAGCGCTATGTGTTCAACTGGAACTATGAGAAATGTCCTGATCCAAAGGCCATGACCTCAAAGTTTCTGGATGCTGGCGTTCATCTCGCTGCGAACATCAAGCCATGTCTACTACAGGACCATCCTATGTATGGTGATGTGGCAGCGAAAGGCCTGTTCATTCAAGACAGTGAGGCTGATCAGCCAGAACGGTCTCTGTTCTGGGATGATGAAGGTTCTCACCTCGACTTCACCAATCCAGATACTGTGAGCTGGTGGAAAGCCAACGTCACCGAGCAGCTGCTTGAGCGTGGTATCGGTTCCACCTGGAACGATAATAACGAGTATGAGATCTGGGATTTCTCTGCTCGCTGTCAGGGGTTTGGTGAAGAGATTGACGTCGGGCTCATTCGTCCACTTCATTCTTTCCTGATGATGCGTGCCTCTTATGAAGCACAGGTGGAGTATGCGCCAGACGAACGCCCTCATCTTATCTCTCGCAGTGGCTGCCCCGGCTTACAACGCTATGTGCAGACGTGGACTGGCGATAACCGAACTGGCTGGAACAATCTGAAATACAACATCAAGATGGGTCTCGGCCTGTCGATGTCAGGTATCTACAATGTTGGCCACGATGTGGGTGGCTTCTCAGGCGCTCGTCCTGATCCTGAGTTGTTTGTTCGATGGGTTCAAAATGGTGTCATGCATCCGCGTTTCACAATCCATTCGTGGAATGATGATGCAACAGTCAATGAAGCCTGGATGTATCCAGAGGTGACGTCCCTCATCCACAATGCCATTCAGCTGCGCCAGCATCTCATGCCCTACTTCTATACCATGCTGCACGACATGCATGTGATGGATGAGCCGCTTTTACGCCCAACGTTCCTTGACCATGAGAGCGATGAACGTACCTTTGCGGAAACGGATGACTATCTGCTTGGCAAGGACCTACTGGTAGCTTCTGTGATTGAGCAAGGTGCGACAACACGTGAGGTTTATCTGCCAGATAATGGCGATGGCTGGTACGAGTTCGGTACAGGTGTGTATCACAAGGGCGGGCAGAGCATTGTGGTTGATGCGCCTTTGGAACGCCTACCTCTGTTCGTCCGTGCTGGTACCGTCATTCCGCTTGCGAAACCAACAGCGAAGAACACTACTGAGTGCCATCTTGAAGCCTTAGCGATCTTCCCGTTCCAAGGCACCGGAAAGCGAGAGCTTGCTGTATTTGAGGATGATGGCATCAGCCATAATTGGCTAGAAGGCGAACACAGTACGTTGCATCTCGTTCTTTGCAGCACGTCCGATGAGCAGACCTTAACTCTATGCCGCAGTGGCTCCCTCAGAACTGATGGACGGAAGCTCTCTGTTCACATCAAGGGGAGCTCTCCAAATGGCCTCACCTCGACTGTGGTCGTGAACGGGCAGCCGGTTAAGGACGACACTCTGATTTTTTCCTTTGATGAGCTTTGATAAGGCCGCTTCCTATGACTTTTGACTTTAAGAAACTCGACCTCAACGCGCTTCCAAGTGATGTTGCCGTGCCATCTTACGATCGTACTACGTTGAAGCCGCGTGTTGCTCATATCGGTTTTGGTGCCTTTGCCCGTGCTCACGTTGCAATGCATTTGCACGAAACACTTGCTGCCGCTGGTGGTGATTGGGGCTTGCGGGTGATTGAGCTGTTCGGCACGCCAGACTTGTTCGATAAGTTGGCCGAGAATGATCACCTCTACACGCTGGTTGAGACAGCTGATGAAGGCACAAACACACGGCTCCTCGGCGCTGTTTGCGAAACACAGCATGTGGCACGCGATGGTGTAGCGGCTCTGATTGATGGGCTTGCAGAAGAACAGCTGCAGGTCATTTCTTTAACAGTTACCGAAAAAGGTTATTGCGTTACGAACGGGGCGCTGGATCTGGACAATCCGATGATCCAGCAAGACCTTGCTTCCCCTTCGGCTCCCAAAACCGCAATTGGGTTGATCGTTGCCGGCCTTGCGAAACGCCGGGCACTTGGCAATGGTCCAATCACTGTGATGTCTTGCGATAACCTACCTCATAATGGCATGCTCTGCGGGATTGCCGTTCGTGAGTTTGCTGCCAAGCAGAATGCAGAGTTGGCGGCTTGGATTGAGGACAATGTATCTTTCCCATCCACCATGGTGGACCGCATTGTGCCTGCGCTGACTGACGAGTCTCGAGACCTCATCCGTGACAGCCTTGGCGGACAAGTTGATCTGAACGGCATCGTATGTGAGCCGTTTCGCCAGTGGGTGATTGAAGACAACTTCAAAGCTGGACGACCAAAGTGGGAGCTTGCTGGCGCGCAACTTGTTGCGGATGTTGAACCGTTTGAAGAGATGAAGCTTCGCACTCTGAACGGCTCTCATTCCTTCCTTGCCTACCTTGGCTTCCTTGCTGGCAAGGAGACCATTGCAGATTGCGCTGCCGATCCTGTATTTTACGCAGAAGCGCGCAAGCTGATGGTGGATGAACAGTTGCCCACACTGGATGTCCCGGGCGATGTGGATTTGGAGGCTTATGCTGACTCGCTGCTCAAACGCTATTCCAACTCCAAATTGAAACACCGCACCTGGCAGATTGCTGCGGATGGAACGCAGAAGATACCTCAGCGCTGGCTAAATTCAGTGAAATTCCACCTGGCAAAGGGCACCGACTGCCGTCATCTGCTGCTGGGTATTGGTGGTTGGATGAATTACATCCGCGCAGATCGCAATGGCGAGAGCTATGAAGTGATTGACCCGATGAAGGAGAAGCTTGCTGAAATTGTCGCCAAAGACGGCGGCAACGCGACAACCTATGTCGATACACTGCTTGCTGTGCATTCTGTGTTCCCATCTGAACTTGTTGCTAACGATGAGTTCAAGAAAGCGGTTCACAAGGCCTACCAAGCAGTGGCAGAAAAAGGTGCCGCGCAGGCTGTCGCTGATTTGGCTGACTAGGTTTTAAGGAAAATCTTGCTCGGCCTCAGGCTGAGCAAACGCTCAAACTCAGGGGTTGATCATAGGATTGATCCCACCACTTTCAGGGCAAAAACGATGCAGCCATTTCTTGGACAAGACTTCCTCCTCGAGACTGAAGCAGCACAAAAGCTTTACCACGACTACGCCGCAGAAATGCCAATCGTGGACTATCACAACCATCTGTGTCCGCAGACCATTGCTGAAGACCGTCGCTTTGATGACATTGGTCGTGTCTGGCTGGAGGGCGATCACTACAAATGGCGCGCTATGCGGTGGGCAGGGATTGATGAGAGCCTGATCACCGGCAAAGACACCAACTTCAAAGAGAAATTCCTCGCCTATGCCTCCGTGATGCCGAAGTTTCTCGGGAATCCACTGTACCATTGGACGCATTTGGAGATGTATCGCTACTTCGGGCTGGAAGGTGTGACCCTCTCAGAGAAATCTGCTGAGACTGTCTGGGAGGTTTGTAACGCGAAGCTTGCGACCAAACCTTTTTCAGCTCGCGGCCTGTTACAAATGCAGAACGTAAAGATGCTGGGAACGACTGATGATCCTTGTGATGATCTGCATTGGCATAAGATGATTGCTCAGGATCCAACCTCAACCATGGTTGTCCGCCCAACTTTCCGTCCAGATCCAGCTTTCAAGATCGATAAGCCGACCTTTCCTGATTACATCATGAAACTCAGTAGAACCGTTGGTTTCCATATCGACAAGTATGAACGCCTGCTTGAAGCACTTTCCATGCGGCTGGATCACTTTGGCCGAAATGGTTGCCGTGCCGCAGATCATGGCCTGGATTCCATGCTGTTCTGTCCGGTTCCGTCCGGTACTGAGCTGAACCGTATCTTCAAAGAGGGACAAAACGGAGCAACTCTAAGTCTTGATGATGTAACTGCATTCCAGTCAGCTGTTCAGGTGTTCCTTGGCAAGGAATACACCAAACGTGGTTGGGTCATGCAAATGCACATTGGTGCGACACGGAACAACCGCAGCCGCATGTTCAAAGCTCTTGGGCCAGACGTCGGCTGTGATGGCATTGATGACCGTGAGCTCGCTAATCCACTCAACCAGTTCCTCGACACGTTGGATCGCGAGAAAGCATTGCCCAGAACTGTGCTTTATTCTCTTGATCCAACCAAGAACGAAGTTGTCGTAACAACAGCCGGAAATTTCCAGGACGGTTCCTTCGGCGGCAAAATTCAAGCTGGAACAGGCTGGTGGCACAACGATCAGTTGGACGGCATGGAACGCCAGATGACACAACTTGCACAGATGGGCTTGCTTTCTCAGTTTCTCGGCATGTTGACAGACAGCAGATCGTTCCTATCTTTCCCTCGACACGAGTATTTCCGTCGCTTGCTTTGCAGGATCGTTGGTGAATGGATGGATAAAGGCCATATTCCGGGTGATTTTGAGCTTGCGGGAGGCATGATCAGGGACGTTTGCTACAACAATGCAGCAAACTGGTTCCTTGATGAGAAGTAGGTAAGCTTTGGCCCCTGCTTTATCCCATGAAGCCCCTTGGACCATGCCTCTGGACCAAGGGGTTTCTAATATCAGAGACCTGTTTTACTCGTCGTGCTTGTAAATTGTTTCAAGAGCGCCGGCGTGGTTATTCAGCACTTTTGCGCGCCTGATCTTGAGTGTTGGCGTCAGTTCGCCGGTCTGAATCGAGAAGCCGTCCGGTAAGATCTCAAACTTGCGAATACGCTCAACCCGTGAGTGACGCGCATTCATTTTTTTGATGCCGGCCTGTATCACACTCCGCAACTGCTCTGATTTCAGAACATCTTCCGGCTTAATATTGTTCTCGGTCGCAAATCGCTGTGCCATTGCACCATCAATGGTGATCAGAGCGCTTAAAAAGTTCTGATTGTTGCCTGCAACAACTGCATATTCGACCAATGGAATTTCCATCAGGTCTTGCTCAAGCAAGGCAGGCGAGATGTTCTTACCTCCAGAGGTGATGATAAGCTCTTTTTTACGGCCTGTGATAAAGAGATAACCTTCCTTGTCGAAGTAGCCAATATCACCGCTGTAAAGCCAACCATCGCGCAGAGATTCATCTGTTGCAGCAGGGTCATGCGCATAACCAGAGAAATTTGTACCTGCCTTACAGAGGATCTCACCATCTGCAGCGATCTTTATCGTGACACCCTCCATCGGCTTACCCACAGAACCCAGACGGGTTGCACCAATGATGTTGATGGTCGCACCACCACAGTTTTCTGACTGGCCGTAGACTTCACGGATAACAATATCCAGTCCCGTAAAGGCCTCCAACACACGTTTGGATACAGGCGCACCACCGCTCACGAACATGCGCATTTTATCGAGGCCGATCTTGTGTTTGATCTTATCAAGTACGAGACGGTTCGCGATCTTCTTTTTAGTGTTCAGTACCAAGCCAGCAGACTTGCCGTTGATGCTTTCTTTGTACCAATCCTTGCTCGTTTGAAGAGACCATTGGATGAGTTTGCCTTTGAAGCCTTTCTCTTTGCTGAGCTGCTTTTCAACTTTCTCATTGATCTTCTCAAAAATCCGCGGAACCCCAAAGGTTACAGTCGGCCTCACCTCTGGCAAGTGCTCGCCCAGACTGGTTACGGACTTGGCGTAGTAAACTGGGTAGCCAGTGTCACAAGCCTGAATAATGGTGCCACACTGCTCTGCGATATGAGCCATTGGCAGATAAGAAATATAGCGGTCAGCTGGTGTCGGCTTAAAGGCCAGATTCAGTGCATCAGATTCTGCACGGATTGCGCGGTGGCTGATCTGCACGGCTTTTGGCAAGCCTGTCGTCCCTGAGGTGTAAATCTGGAGCGCAATGTCTTCTGCCGCGATATCATTGAGGCGTTGGTCAAGTTCTGCATCCAGTCCCGGGCTGTTCTCCCCTAAGGACATAAAGCTGGCCCATGTATATTGATCTGGATTTTCTACGCGCCCATCCAAGCGAATGGTTTTACGCAGATGGCGCATGTTTTCCGCCTGCTCACCAATACCTTTGAGCTGGGCTTTGGTTTCAGCAAGCAGAATGCGGCCTTGAGAGTGGCGCAGAATGTAGTTGATCTCGGGTGCTGCTGCTGTCCAGTAAATGCCTGTTGGCACAGCCCCAATCATCATGGCAGCCACGTCCATGATGGTCCATGCAGGACGGTTGTAGCTTAGAATGCAAACAGCATCACCAGGATTGACGCCCAGTGCGAGCAGCGCTTTTGCAGCGTTACGTACCTGCTCGCCATATTCGGTCCAGCTCGTTGCTTCCCATCCATCCTTCCCACGGACAAAGTATGCTGGTTTATCAGCAAGGCGTACGACAGATTCCATGAATGCTTTGGGAATGGACTTAAACGCTTTTTGAGCTTGTTCTTGAGCAACGGGCTGGGCCTGCGAACTCATGTTATTCTCTCTATTTTTATTAATTCCAGAGCTTTACATCCTCTGAATTTGTTGGTGTCAAATACAGATACCAAGAATACCCATCAAACCCACAAGAACTACAGGTATTTTCTCTTATTTTCTTCTCTCTGGTTCATGAGCAACGAATATTCATTTTTGATTTGACAGAGATTTTACTGAATCTCTGATATATCTAATTGGAGATATACTTCAATGCTTCTTAGAGGCATTAAAGATTAATCATCATCCAAAGAGTTCTTTGGGGATGTTTCTTATTTAGTTGAGTGGATTCTGCAATTTAGCGGTAAACCAAAAGAATAGACCTCCTATGGTAACGGGGATCGAGAGTTACTCAGTCGGGCAAGTTCATTTATGCAGCAGTTCAGTGTTACGCGCGGTCTAAATCTACCAGATCCTGTTCGCATCAGTCGCTATAAGCGCCTGCCAGAACTTGGCCCTGCCCTCCTGTTTTTCAGCGGTGGAAGCGCGCTTAACCCAACTGCTCGCGCTTTGAAGCAGTACACCCACAACTCCATTCACCTGATGACACCGTTTGATAGCGGTGGAAGTTCTGCAGTTTTGCGTCATGCCTTTGGCATGCCCGCAATTGGAGACCTGCGCTCGCGTTTGATTGCTCTGGCTGATGAAAGCGTTCTTGGGCAGTCCGAAATCTACCGTCTCTTCACACATAGATTTCCCAAAACAGCTTCTCTTGAGGACCTACACAGCGAACTGGTGGATTTGCTGGAAGGGCATGATCAGCTGATCGCACGGGTTCCCAATCCAATGCGACGCCTGATCCGGCATCAGCTCGCGTTTTTTCATGATGCAATGCCATCGGACTTTGATCTGAGAGGCGCCAGTATCGGCAACCTGATCCTTGCTGGCGGATATCTGAACAACAATCAGAAGCTTGATCCAATTATTTTCCTGTTCTCCAAGCTGGTGAACACGCTCGGCACCGTTCTAGCAACAGTTGATGCTCGTCTGCATCTGGCTGTTGAGCTGGATTCTGGTGAGATCATTGTTGGTCAACATAATATGACTGGCAAGGAAACAGCACCCATCGCGAGCCGGATTAAGAGGACCTATCTGACCCGCTCCCTAGCTGGCGGTGATCCGGTGGAGATTGAGGTCTCTCCTAAAAAGCAGCATCTTATCGAGACTGCAGACATGATCTGCTATCCTCCGGGAAGCTTTCACAGCAGCCTGATCGCTAATCTTCTGCCAAAGGGCGTGGGCAAGTCTATTGCACGTAGCTCAAACCCGAAAGTTTATGTACCCAACCTTGGCAATGATCCTGAGCAGTTCGGGATGAGTCCGAACGAGACAGTGGACGCACTCCTGAAACATCTGCGCGCTGATGCGGGGGCAGATACGCCAACAGACAAGTTGCTCAACTTTATCGTCACAGATGAAAAACATGCTGCTGAGTTTGATTGGGCTGAGCTGGAAGCTCAAGGCATTTCCCTGATTGGTGCTGATCTGACAAGCACGTATTCGGTTCCTTATTACGACCCGGAAAAACTAGTTTGCATGTTACTGAGTTTTCTCTGAAGTCTTTTTCGTTCAGTTAACTCACTGTATTTTGACAATTTATGCCTTTCGCAGCACACCATCTGACAGAAGCAGATGATTTGCAGTAGCTTGCTTTACCCTATCCCAGGTTGATCACGGTTACATAGTTAGGTCACCTCAAACATCATCTTCAACTTTACTTAAAAACACCCCAACGCTTTGCAATATTTCATTTGTGATGACGCTTAATCAAGAAGCAGAAGACATGTTGACGTAAGTATACGCATAGATATTAGGTAGCAGGAGCATTTTTACATTCGACACATAACCAAGCGGAAAAGCAAATGTCGAAGTTCAAGTTTCCTACCGCGTTTACAATTCTATTTGCCCTCATCATTCTTGTTGCAATTGCAACCTGGTTCGTCCCTGCTGGTAAATATGATCGGGTGATCAACCCAATCCTAGATAAGGAAGTTCCGGTCCCCGGCACCTATCATCTGGTGGAGGCTAATCCTCAAGGCCCTGTTGAAGTCTTTATGGCTCCAATTGCGGGTCTTTATGACCCGATCTCCTACACGGCGAATGCGATCGATGTTGCAGTCTTTGTTCTTGTGATTGGTGGCTTCTTGATGGTTGTGACCCGAACAGGTGCAATTGATGCAGGGATCGCCAAGATTATGACGGGGTTGAAGGGGCGAGAGAACCTGATGATCCCCATACTGATGGCCTTCTTTGCGGCTGGAGGCACGATCTATGGGATGGCGGAGGAAAGTCTTGCGTTTTACGCGCTCATCATCCCGGTTATGATCCGCGCAGGTTATGACTCGATGACAGGTGTGGCCGTTATCCTTCTGGGTGCAGGCATAGGAACGCTTGGCTCAACCATCAACCCGTTTGCAACCGTCATCGCCTCTAACGCTGCTGGCGTGCCGTTTACCGACGGCATCGGCCTTCGCTTCCTTATTCTGATTGTTGGTTGGCTGGTCTGTGTGGCTTGGGTCATGCGGTATGCTGCAAAAGTGAAAGCGGATCACACCTCTTCTCTCGTCTCAGAAATGAAGGAAGAAAACGAGAAACATTTCCTGCAAGGCGTTTCAACGGACGATATTCCCGATTTCACGGCAAAGCACGGCTGGATCATGGCCATCTTCGTCGTCACCTTCGGACTGCTGATCTACGGTGTTGCTGTCCTTGGCTGGTGGATGGGCGAAATGGCTGCCCTCTTCCTTGCTGCCTCTATTCTCGTGGGCATCGTAGCCCGACAAGGTGAACACGAGTTCGTTGACAACTTCCTGGATGGTGCACGTGATCTGCTTGGTGTCGCCCTGATCATCGGAGTTGCCCGCGGTATCGTTGTGGTGATGGATGCTGGTTCAATTACCGATACGATCCTTTACTGGTCCGAGCAGGCGGTCAGTGGTCTCAGCAAAGTAGCCTTTATCAATGTGATGTTCTGGCTGGAGCTGGTGCTGTCGTTCTTCGTGCCCTCATCCTCGGGCCTCGCAGTGCTGTCCATGCCGATTATGGCTCCGCTGGCAGGCTTCTCAAACGTTGGTGCAGAATATGTGGTCACAGCCTTCCAGTCCGCCAGTGGGCTGCTGAACCTGTTCAACCCAACCTTTGCCGTTGTGATGGGCGGCCTTGCGATTGGACGGGTGCCTTATGACAAGTGGCTTCGGTTTGCCATCCCACTCGTGATCATTCTGTTCGTTTTGATCTCACTTGCGCTGTCGCTCAGCGTTTAGGGGCGGTTTCTTCAATCTTTGCAGAGGCAAATATGCCTCTGCAGCGCACAAATTAAACCTCTGAACCAAACATAGAGATGCTGATCTCTAACAAAACAAGAATTCTGGAACGGAGTCTGCAACATGACTGAATTTGGTGTTCATTCGGAAGTTGGCAAACTGAAAGAAGTATTGGTTTGCCGTCCCGGGCTTGCTCACATGCGTCTTACGCCCGGCAATTGTCAGGAGCTGCTGTTTGATGATGTAATCTGGGTTCGTGAAGCACAAAAACACCACTACGATTTCTGCCTCAGAATGGAAGAGCGCGGTGTGAGCGTGCTGGAAATGCACACTCTGCTGAAGGAGACGCTGGAGGATCAGGAAGCTCGTAAGTGGTTGCTGGAACGCCGTATCACGCACAACCGCGTTGGGTATGGCATGGCCGAGGATCTCCGAGCCTGGCTTTACGAGCAACCCGAGAAATTCCTCGCGGATCATCTGATTGGCGGCATTGCACGGTGTGAGTTGGGTTTTAAACCAACAGGTGTGTTTGGGAGTTATCTGGACCCGAACGACTTCGTCATTCCGCCTCTGCCGAATACACTGTTCACCCGCGATACGACCTGCTGGATCTATAACGGCGTTACGCTTAATCCGATGTTTTGGCAGGCGCGCCAGAACGAGACGCTCCTCACCACTGCAATTTACAAATTCCACCCCCACTTCAAGGGCAAGGTCAACTTCTGGTGGGGTGATCCGGATGAGGACTTCCATGAATCAACCGTGGAAGGCGGCGACGTCATGCCAATCGGCAATGGGGTTGTTTTAATTGGGATGGGTGAACGCACCACACCTCAAGCAGTCGGCCAGGTGGCGCGCGCCCTTTTCCGCAATAAGGCGGCAACTCGCGTCATTGCCTGCCAGATGCCAAAGAGCCGCGCAGCGATGCACTTGGACACTGTTTTTACCCTTCTTGATCGTGACAAAGCAACGGCGTTCTCAGGCGTTTGTGATGAGATTATCTGTTTCTCGATCCGTCCGGGAGACAAATCGGAAAGCGTAGATTACAGGCAGGATGAAAGACATTTGTTCGATGTCATCGCCAATGCACTTGGTATGCAGAAGCTGCATGTGGTGACCACAGGCGGTAATGCTTATGATCAGGAACGCGAGCAATGGGATGATGGCAACAACGTTGTCTGCATCGAACCTGGTGTCGTGGTTGGGTACCGCCGAAATACCTACACAAACTCAAAACTCCAACGAGCCGGTGTGGAGGTTATCGCCATCGACGGGTCTGAACTGGGCCGTGGTCGCGGTGGTGGACACTGCATGACCTGTCCAACAGTGCGTGAGGCCGTGGAGTTCTAGTCTTTTCAAACTCCGTTGAACAATAAAAACATCCAAGAGATAGAGAGTAAAGAAAAATGGCTTTCAATCTGAAAGGTCGCAGTTACCTCAAGCTCAAAGACTTCAGCCAACGCGAAGTGCTTTACATGCTGGATCTGGCCCGTGATCTGAAACGAGCCAAATACTCTGGAACAGAACGGCAGACACTTGTCGATAAGAACATCTGCCTGATCTTCGAAAAAACCTCCACCCGTACCCGTTGCGCCTTCGAGGTTGCCGCTCACGATCAGGGAGCGCATGTCACCTATCTGGATCCATCCGGCTCTCAGATCGGCCACAAGGAATCCATGAAGGATACCGCGCGTGTGTTGGGTCGGATGTTCGATGCCATTGAGTTTCGTGGTTCCGGGCAAAAGGCCGTTGAAACTCTGGCGGAGTATTCCGGCGTCCCGGTCTATAACGGTTTGACTGATGACTGGCATCCAACCCAGATGCTCGCTGACATGTTGACAATGACCGAACACAGCCCCAAGCCGTTGCATGAGATTTCGTTTGCCTATCTGGGCGATGCTCGCAACAACATGGGCAACTCATTGCTGATGTTGGGCGCTCTATGTGGCTGTGATGTTCGCATTATTGGCCCGCAAGAGCTGCACCCCGAACCGCATGTGCTGAAAGCAGCCGAACTCAATGCAAAACGGTATGGTGCACGCATCACAATTACGGATGATGTCAAAGAAGGTACTGAGGGTGTTGATTTCATCCATACAGATGTCTGGGTCTCGATGGGTGAGCCGCCGGATGTCTGGGAAAGCCGGATCAAATTGTTGCGTGACTACCAGATCAACAAGGCCCTGATTGAAGGCACCGGCAACCCGAACACGTTCTTTATGCATTGTTTGCCAGCCTTCCATAACCGGGAGACCAAGGTGGGTGAAGAGATCTTCCAGAAGTTCGGTATCTCCGAGCTGGAAGTGACCGATGATGTCTTTGAATCGGATCGCAACCTAGCGTTTGAGCAAGCTGAAAACCGGCTCCACACTATTAAAGCCATCATGGTTGCGACGATTGGAGGTCGATAATGCGTGTTGTCGTCGCTCTTGGCGGGAATGCCCTTCTCCGACGCGGGGAGGCAATGACTGCCGAAAACCAACGAAAGAATGCGCGGATCGCCGCGAAAGCGCTGGCGCCACTTTATGATGATGGCCATGAGGTGGTCATCACTCACGGGAATGGCCCGCAGGTCGGTTTGCTGGCTTTGCAGGGAGCAGCCTACGAGCAGGTTGAGGCCTATCCACTGGATGTGCTTGGCGCAGAAACAGTTGGCATGATTGGTTATATGATCGAGCAGGAGCTTGGGAACCTCCTGCCCTTTGAAAAGCCATTTGCCACGATCCTCACGCAGGTTGAAGTTGACCCAAACGATCCTGCTTTCAAAGATCCAACCAAGCCCATTGGTCCGCTTTATTCCAAAGAGGAAGCGGAGAGACTTGCCGATGAGAAAGGCTGGTCCATTCGAGAAGATGGAGATAAGTGGCGGCGAGTTGTGCCAAGTCCATTACCCAAACACATCTTTGAGATCCGGCCAATCAAGTGGCTTCTGGACCATGATGTGCTTGTCATCGCAGCAGGTGGGGGCGGCATTCCAACTATGTACAACGAAGAAAAGAAGCTCGTTGGTGTGGAATGCGTGATCGACAAAGACCGGTGTTCAGGCCTTCTTGCCAAAGAGATTGATGCTGACGTCTACATTATGGCGACAGATGCGGATGCCGTTTATCTGGATTGGGGTACACCAAGCCAACGCGCGATCAAATCGGCTTCTCCAGATGCGCTGGATGCATATGGTTTTGCCGCAGGTTCTATGGGACCAAAGGTAGAAGCAGCACAGACTTTTGCGCGGCAAACCGGAAAAAAATCCGTCATATGCACACTCGCTGAAGTGCCTCAAGCAATTTTGGGAGAGAAAGGGACTTCGATTACCACAGCGGCTGGTGACACCACGTTTTACTGAGATGAACGCCCCGAAGCTGAGTGAGCTTTGGGGCGTTCCTGTTTTCAAATGCATTTGATTGTCCTTGGGCTTCATTTTGCCCATCAAAACAACAGGAAAACAAAGGACGAATTGCATATGGCCAAAGTGCCAGCTCCATATTCTCAAAAAATGTCGCTGGCCGGAGCGATCATTCCCGTTGCCTCGCTCGTTATCCTGCTTGCGCTTTCCTACTATCTGTTTGGAGATGAAGCCTCCTCAGGACCAAACCAGATTGCGCTCTTGTTTTGTGCCCTGATCGCCAGCTTTGTGGCGCTGTTTCATGGCTTTCACTTTGATGAACTGAAGGACGCTGTCGTTGATAGTGTGAGCACCGGCCTTCATGCGATCTTCATTCTGTTTGCAGTGGGTTCGCTGATCGGCACGTGGGCTATGTCGGGCACTATCATGGCCATGGTTTATTATGGATTACAGCTCCTTAGCCCAAACTACTTCTACTTCACGACTGTCATTATTTGCGCCCTTGTTTCAGTCAGCATCGGTAGCTCGTGGACTGTTGCAGGGACCATTGGCATCGGGTTGATGGGGATTTCAACGAAGATGGGTCTCGATCCCGCCATCACTGCCGGCGCTATCCTGTCGGGCGCTTATTTCGGCGATAAGTCTTCCCCACTTTCTGACGCGACTAATCTGGCGACAGCAGCGGCGGGATCCAACCTTTATACGCACATCAAGGAAAATCTCTGGACCTCCATACCTGCACTCATTATTTCGCTGGCCCTCTTCTGGTGGCTTGGGGAACCTGGAGATTTTGTGGCACAAGGTACGTTGACCAGCATTGAACAGCATTACGACATTACCTTGCTTAATTTCCTTCCGCTCCTGCTGGTTTTAGGACTGGCAATGATCCGCTATCCTCCGTTTACAACTATCTTTATTGGCGCGCTGGCGGGTGGTTTTTTTGCAGTCATCATGGATCCAGACAAAGTGATTGGTCTTGCCGCATCTCCGGCATTGCCCTACTCGCTTGAGGTGATCAAAGGCGTCTGGATCGCGATGTCCAACGGCTATGTGAGCGTCACAGGAGACCCTTCCATCGATGCTCTTTTAAGCCGTGGTGGCATGGGCAATATGTTGACGACCATCTGGCTGATCATGACCGCTCTGGCGTTTGGTGGCGTGGTTGAGAAAGCTGGTATTCTGGATCGAATTATTGGCCCTATCCTGCACGCAGCCAAGACCACTGGTGCGCTGGTACTGTCACTGGTTTCAACTGCAATCGCGACTAACATTCTGGCTGCAGACCAGTACATTGCGATTGTTATTCCGGGTCGGATGTATCGCAAATCTTTCCGCCAACGCCGTTTGCGGCCTGAGGTTCTGTCTCGTGCGGTTGGGGATAGCGCAACAGTGACATCCGCTCTGATTCCGTGGAACAGTTGTGGGGCTTATATGGCGGCTACGCTTGGTGTTCCAACTCTGGCATTTGCCGGGTTTGCCTTCTTCAATATCGTCAGTCCCATACTGACAGTTATGTTTGCTGTGATGGGATGGCGGATGTTGACAATGACAGATCACAAACCTGAGCGTATTGTGTTGCCGGATGATGAGCAAGAAGCCTGATAAGCAAGAAATGCAGCACCGCCATGAAGAATTTTAGCTGGCACCAGATGCAAGAAGATGATCTGCCGGAGATAGACCAGATCATGCAGCAAACCTATCCACATTTGCCAGAGGATATCGACTGTATTCGGGAACGTGTGCGACTGTTCCCTCATGGCTGTCATGTGCTGCGGCAAAACGATGAAGAGGCCATCCTCGGCTATATCATCTCACATCCATGGGAAAATCGCAGCATCCCGCCGCTTTCCAGCTTACTGGGTGCCCTGCCCTTTAAGGCTGAAGTCTATTACATTCACGACATTGCACTGTTGCCTGAAGCACAAGGCATTGGCGCTGCCCTGGCTATTCTTGAGCAGTTGAGCCAGGTCGCCCGCAGTCTATACATCAACAAGTTTGCACTGGTTGCCCTCGACACCGCCTTCGAGTTTTGGCAGGCTCGTGGCTTTCGAGCAATTCACGAGCAAATACTCAAGGAAAAACTCAGAGCGTATGGAGCGAACGCACACTACATGCAGCGTGGTGTCGACTAGAACGGCCTGTCTTTGACCTGCTCCATACAAACGAATGTGGATGTCTGCGCTACATAAGGCATTTCAGAGAGTTTTTCTCCCAGTACGCGGCGATAACTTCCGATATCCTTGGTTCGCACTTTCAGCAGATAATCAAATCCGCTTGCAATCATGTGGCATTCTTCGATCTCCGGAATTTCCCGCGCAGCTGCGTTGAAAGCTTCCAGTGAGCGTGAGCGCGTGTCGTTAAGTTTGACCTGTACAAACGCGATATGACCAGCACCTAACTTGGTGTGATCGACTTCTGCCCGATAGCCAAGAATGTATCCTGCATCCTCCAGTTTCTTCATGCGAATTTGGCAAGGCGTTTTAGAGAGGCCTACCTTTTTCGCAAGGTCAGTGACAGTGATGCGCCCGCATTTTTGCAGTTCTTCTACAATCTTACGATCAAAATCGTCCAATTTCTCCATGATATGCCATTTTATTATTCATAACGACCATTTCGACTGAATATCAAAGTCGAATAGTCTTTACCATCAAAAAATACAGGAAACATCCCTATGGGTATTTTGCTAATGTCAGCTCAACAATAGGTATTTAACAGTAGGGAGCACGGCATGGGATCAGAGGCTACGCCGGAGATCATCCGCAACAAAATCAGAGATAACTACCTTCCTGACGAAAATCAGGTGGTTCAGGAGCTCATTTCATCCCTGCAAATGGATGAGGCTTCGCGTAAGCGGGCATCTGATAAAGCGGCAGATTTGATCTCAGATTTGCGGGCGAACACTTCTCCAACAATCATGGAGAGTTTTCTCGGCGAATACGGCCTCTCAACTCAGGAAGGCATTGCGCTGATGTGCCTTGCGGAAGCTTTGCTTCGCGTGCCTGATGCCCAGACAATTGATGCGTTGATTGCGGATAAGATTACTCCAAGTGCCTGGGGAGAGCACCTGGGTCAGTCTTCTTCCACACTGATCAACGCGTCCACATGGGCGCTGCTGCTGACTGGTAAAGTTCTGGCGCAAGATGATCAGGGGCTCGTTGGCACCATTCGCGGTGTTGTGAAGCGCCTTGGTGAGCCAGTGGTTCGTACCGCTGTTGCACAGGCAATGAAAGAACTGGGTCGCCAGTTCGTTCTTGGCCGTACCATCCGCGAAGCGATGCGCAATGCGCGTGCTGAGGAAGGCAACGGCTTCACATACTCCTACGACATGCTTGGCGAAGCTGCACGGACCGAGGCTGATGCGAAGCGCTATCATCTGTCCTACTCCAAAGCGATTACCGCGCTTTCCAGCAACTGCACGAAGGCAAGCATTCGCGAAAATCCAGGCATTTCAGTCAAACTGTCTGCCCTGCACCCACGTTATGAGTTTGCCAAGCGCGAGCGCGTGATGAAAGAACTGGTGCCTCGCACCCTCTCACTTATCATGCTCGCGAAGTCCTCCAATATGGGCTTTAACATTGACGCAGAAGAAGCGGATCGCCTCGACATTTCCCTCGACGTGATTGAAGCACTGCTGGCAGATCCAGCGACTGAGGGCTGGGATGGTTTCGGGATTGTTGTGCAGGCGTTTGGCCCGCGTGCAGCACACGTGATCGACTGGCTCTATGCTGTTGCTGAGAAATATGATCGCAAGATCATGGTCCGTCTCGTGAAAGGCGCTTACTGGGATAGCGAGATTAAACGTGCGCAGACCCTCGGTATTGATGGCTATCCGGTCTTCACCCGCAAGGTATCCACTGACATCTCCTATACCGCTTGCGCTGAAAAACTGCTGAGTATGACGGACCGGATCTATCCGCAGTTTGCAACTCACAATGCGCACAGTGTTGCAACTATTCTGGAGTTGGGTAAAAACCTCCCACTGAGCTCCTACGAGTTCCAGCGTCTGCATGGCATGGGTGAAGCGCTTCACGAGCGCACCATGAAGAAGCATGGTTCCAACTGCCGTATCTACGCACCGGTCGGTGCACACAAAGACCTGCTTGCTTATCTGGTTCGACGCCTGTTGGAGAACGGTGCAAACAGCTCCTTCGTTCATCAGATCCGCGATGAGAACGTCACTCCGGAGGTTATTGCTCAGGATCCACTCGTTCATATCGAAAAGTATGGTGAGCACGTCGCGAATGCAAAAATCGCACTTCCACCAAAGCTTTACGGCGCAGGACGTAAAAACGCGAAAGGCTGGGATTTGAGTGATCCGCGTCAGGAAGCTGAGTATATTGAGAACCTGAAGTCCTTCTCAGCAACCAAGTGGAACGGCCATCCCGTCATTGCAGCTTCCGTCGAAAATGCTGAAGCGGTGAGCGTGAAGAATCCAGCAGATCTGCGAGATGTCGTTGGTAGCGTAGCAACCGCGACGCCTGAGCAGATTGAAGCTGCTCTGACAACCGCCCATAACGGCTGTGCTGAGTGGGCAGACAAGAGCGCGGAAGACCGTGCTGTCATCCTGCGCAAAGCAGCAGACCTGTTTGAAGAGAATGCCCCTGAGATCTTTGCTTTGCTCACACGCGAAGCTGGCAAGACTTACATGGATGCCATTAATGAGCTGCGTGAAGCGGTTGACTTTGCACGCTATTACGCGAACGAAGCGATCCGCCTTGATGAGCGAGATGGCAAGGGCGGCCTTCGCGGTCCAATCACCTGTATCTCGCCTTGGAACTTCCCACTGGCGATCTTCTCAGGTCAGATTTTTGCTGCTCTTGCAGCTGGAAACCCAGTACTTGCAAAACCTGCTCCTCAGACTCCGCTGATCGCAACGTTTGCTATCGGTTTGATGCACAAAGCTGGCATTCCTATCGAGACTCTGCAGTTGCTGCCGGGTGCTGGTGAAGTTGGCGCTGCGTTGACATCTGACAGTCGTGTAGCTGGTGTTTGTTTCACTGGTTCCACTGGGACTGCACAGCACATCAACCGTGCTATGGCAAAAGCGCTTTCTCCATCTGCTCCACTGATCGCGGAGACAGGTGGTCTCAACGCCATGATTGTAGACTCCACGGCTCTGCCTGAGCAGGCTGTTCGTGATGTCATTGCTTCCAGCTTCCAAAGTGCAGGTCAGCGTTGTTCTGCGCTGCGCATGCTTTATGTTCAGGAAGACATCTTTGAAGATTTCAAAGAGATGCTCCTGGGTGCCATGAGTGAGCTGGAACTGGGCGATCCTGCTGTTTTATCAACCGATGTTGGTCCGGTGATTGATGCAGCTGCGCAGAAGAAAATTGCGGCACACTGCGAAAAGTGGGCTGAAAAAGGTCGCGTCATCAAACAGATGAAAGCACCGGCCAAAGGTCACTTCATTGCTCCAACACTGATCAAACTTGAAGGCATCGAAGAGCTGGACGAGGAAATCTTTGGTCCTGTTCTGCACATTGCGACTTTCAAGGCAGAAGAAATCGACCAGACGATTGATGCGATCAATACAAAAGCGTTTGGCCTGACATTTGGTCTGCACACTCGTGTTGATAGCCGTGTTCAGCATATTGTAGAGCGTGTGAAGGTGGGCAACCTTTATGTGAACCGAAACCAGATCGGCGCGATTGTTGGATCTCAGCCGTTTGGTGGTGAAGGCCTGTCTGGTACCGGACCGAAAGCAGGTGGTCCTCACTATGTGGCTCGCTTCCGTCTGGCTGATACGTCAGCTGCGGAAAGTGTGACGCTTGGCAAGTCCATTACTGCCGGGGATATCTTCAAAGCAAAAGGGGCATTACGCACCAGCACATGGGAAGGCAACTTCGGTCGCTTCACTGAGCTGGCAACTCTTTTTGAGAAGGAAACAGGTCTGCTGAACCGTATCGCTGCTGATCATGCTCACGACATGCCTGGGCCGACTGGAGAATCCAACCGCCTTTATGCTGCACCACGTGGCACTGTGCTTTGCCTTGGCCCGGATACCGAGAGCCTGAAGCATCAGGTGGCTCTGGCTCTTGCTGCTGGCAATGGCGTCATTGCAGTTGGGCAAGGCGCCGAGAAGCTGGCTGTGAAGTTGCGTGCTCTTTCCGCTCCAATCGTCGCTTTGGAAGGTCATCTGGCCGTTGGTGCACTGACTGAAGTTCAAGGCGTTGATGCGATTGCGTCCAACCACAGTGAGCAAGAGCTGAAAGAAATGAAGGCTGAGCTTGCTAAGCGTGACGGCGCACTGATGCAGCTGATCATGGAACGTAACCAGCCGGAGCGTTATCAGTTGGAGCGCCATCTGTGCATCGACACAACAGCATCTGGTGGTAACGCGAGCCTGCTTGCCGCGACAGAAGACTAAGTCACTTTGAAACAACAAAAAAGCCGCCTCAGCCGAGGCGGCTTTTTTCGTTTTAAACCACTATCAATGACTATGACGTGGAAGACCTTTTTGCGCGATGCGCTGGTATTTGACGGCAGGCTTTAGCACCATGCCTTCATCAAACTGATCCACGATACCACGTTGGATTTCTTGCCATGGCGTTTGATGTTCTGGGAACTCATAGCCACCGCTTTCAGCCAGCTCTTGTTTGCGTTTCACCAGTTCTTCCTCCGAGATCAATACGTTCGCTTCACCTTTGTTGAGATCAAGACGAACGATATCTCCGTTACGCAGCAGAGCGAGGCCTCCCATGACGGCAGCTTCCGGGGATGCGTTAAGGATAGAAGGTGAACCTGAGGTGCCTGACTGACGACCGTCACCAATGCATGGCAGTGCGTCAATACCTTGCTTCAAGAGCTCATCCGGTGGCTGCATGTTGACAACTTCCGCGCCGCCTGGATAGCCGACCGGACCGGTCCCTCTAATGACAAGAATGGTGTTGGCATCAATACCGAGAGCCTCATTGTTGATGTTGTGGTGGTATTCTTCAGGACCATCAAACACCACGACCTTGCCTTCAAAGGCATCCAAATCATCCGGATTAGACAGATAACGCTCTCTAAAATCCTTTGAAATTACAGAGGTTTTCATGATCGCAGACTTGAAGAGATTGCCTTTGAGGTTGAGAAACCCAGCATCCTTCATCATCGGCTTGTCATAGGGATAGATCACGTCGTAATCAGCGACAGCGCTCTCGCCATAGATTTCACCCGTGGTCTTTCCTGAAACGGTGATCGCATCTTTATGGATGTGGTCGTGTTTCATCAACTCTGAGAAAATACCAGGAATGCCGCCAGCACGGTGGAACTCTTCTGAGAGGTAAGCACCCGCAGGTTGGACGTTGGCGAGCAGTGGGATCTTATGGCCGTGATTTTGCCAATCATCATTGTGCAGCTCAACGCCGATATGTCGTGCAATTGCGTTGATATGTATTGGAGCGTTGGTTGAGCCACCAATAGCTGAGTTCACGGCAATTGCGTTTTCAAAGGCTTCGCGAGTGAGAATATCTGACGGTTTTTGATCTTCATGCACCATCTGCACGATGCGCTTGCCAGTCTCATATGAGATCTGGCCACGTTCGCGATATGGCGCGGGGATAGATGCACAACCCGGCAGGCTCATGCCCAATGCTTCTGCAAGCGAGTTCATGGTTGAGGCAGTGCCCATGGTGTTGCAACATCCCACTGATGGTGCAGAGTCTGCAACCATGTCCATAAACTCTTTGTAATCAATCTCGCCAGTCGCATACATCCGACGGGCTTTCCAGATAACTGTTCCAGAGCCAACACGTTCTCCCTTGTGATAGCCATTGAGCATTGGCCCGACAGTCAAGCAGATGGCGGGAATATTGACGGTTGCGGCAGCCATGAGCAGCGCTGGAGTGGTCTTGTCACAGCCGATGGTCAAAACAACACCATCGAGAGGATAACCATAAAGCGTTTCAACAAGACCGAGATAAGCAAGGTTGCGATCAAGCGCTGCTGTTGGGCGTTTGCCGGTTTCCTGAATAGGATGGACAGGAAACTCAAAGCAGATGCCGCCCATTTCGCGGATGCCTTCGCGTACACGCTCTGCCAACACCAGGTGGTGGCGGTTGCACGGGGATAGGTCGGATCCCGTCTGGGCGATACCGATGATCGGTCGGCCAGACTGAAGCTCTTCACGCGTAATGCCGTAATTCAGGTAACGCTCCAGATACAGTGCGGTCATGCCCGGATCGTCTGGCGAGTCAAACCACTCTTGTGAGCGGAGTTTTGTTTTTGGAGCTTCAGTCATAGCTCTTCAGTTCCTTCCCGAACCAGAGCAACCCCTGCTGGAGGTAACTCCAATCCATCCAATTCCGCTGCATCAGCGAGACGCAGCGCTTTCAAATTCATCTTATTTTTCGAATAGTTATAGTAGAAAGTGCCGACAGATGTTTTGCTTCTTCTCAATCCACTCGGCAATTCCACCTTATCAATTTTCGCAGGTTTGAAGACCTCATCCAGAATGGCACTCATGAGTGTTGGGTCGGCCCAGGCGGAGACGTAGTAGATGTTGTTTTCGCCCATGAAGATCGGTTGGCCGCTCTCGTCTTCGAACAGGATTGGCAAGCTGGTGGTGACCTCTTCTTGCCAGACATAGGCTTTGCCGCGTTCCTGATCCGCAAGGTCGGAGACAGGTGTCGCGAACGCTTTCGGGCTGGTACTGACACGCAGAACCTCAACGCCTTCAAAGGGTTCAGCAAGATTCAGAGTCTTTTGAGAAATCTGGTAGTTCTTGTCTTTTTGGGCCAAACGAGGGCCACCGAGGACAACACCTCCAAACTCAATATAGGCTTTGAGGTTTTCTGAGAGTTCCTCACTCATTGCATAAAGTGCAGGAACAACGACCAGCTTGTAGGGGGATAAGTCCTGTGAGGCTGGTCTGATGATCTCGACATCAACACCCTTCTGCCTCAGCGCACGGTAGTAGGAGAGGACAAGACGGAAGTAGCTAAAGTCTTGACCCTGCTGCTGAGTTTCGTGTGCCCAGTGGCTTTCGTAGTCAACAATGAGTGCAACAGGAGCTTCTGACGGGGTGAACGCGCCCAGCTCCTCAATTTCGCGGGCAACCTGAGCGGCTTCGACATACGCCTGCGCTGGCTTATTATCGGTCTGCTTGAGCCCTGCATGCATTTGCTCCTGAGCGAAGGGAGCTTGCCGCCAGCGGAAATAGCTTGTGGTTTCAGCACCATGAGCGAAAGCTTCCCAACTCCACAGACGCACCATTCCTTTCAGTGGGATCGGATTATACGGCGCCCAATTCACGGGGCCGGGTTGCAACTCCATGATCCAGAGGCGGCCATGGCCAGCTTGTCTGTAAAGGTCGTGGTGGAAGGCCTGATAGTCGGGATCACCTTGCTGGAAATAGTCTTCCCAGTAACCATCAGGTGTGCCCAGTGGGTTCTCCATCTGATATTGGCTATGGAACCCAAGGGGATAGCAATCCCAACTGGAGATATCGAGCTGGTCTCCGACCTCGTAGTGGTCGAAGGAAAACGTGTTGCCCATGAAGTTATGGAGGATTGGGCGACCCGGAGAGAGCTTACGCAGGATGTCTACCTGCTCGCCATTAAACTCAGCGACTTGATCTGATGAGAACCGTTTGAAATCAAGCCTGTGAGACGGGTTACTCTCTGTCACCGTCAGGTTTGGCAGGTCGACTTGCTCAAAGCTGTTGTATTCCATTGACCAGAACACATTGCCCCAAGCCTCGTTCAAGGCTTTGATATTGCCGTACTTTTGTGCCAGCCAGAGTTGGAAAGCCTTGTGGGCGGAGCCAGACCAAGAGCGGACAGTCTCATGACAACCGTACTCATTATCGGTTTGCCAAGCTGCGACAGAAGGGTGATTACCAAATCGCTCAGCGAGGATTTCTGTGATCCGGCGGGATTCCCAGCGGTAGCCTTCGTGGGAGAAGCAGTAGTGGCGGCGGCTGCCGAATTTTCGGGGGTGGCCGTTCTCGTCAACGGCGAGCATGTCCGGGTGTTTATCCACCATCCAGCGCGGCGGGGTCGCGGTTGGGGTGCACATCACGATCTGGAGACCCGCACTTGCGAGAGTCTCAATTGCGCTGTCCAACCAGTCCCATGAGAAACGCCCGGGCTCCGGCTCTATGCGCGACCATGCAAACTCAGCGATGCGCACATAGGTAATGCCCAGCTCGGCCATTTCTTTGGCGTCTTGCTGCCATAAGTCCTCTGACCAATGTTCTGGGTAGTAACAGATACCTAAGTGTTTCTTATCGCTCATGAGATCACATTTGTAGTTCAGGGTCCGGCAGACCTGGAGTATCAATAGGGACTGCAAAAACCGATCCAGCGAGAGGCTCTTTCGCCAATTGCTCCTCACTCAGGTTTTCGCGAGCCGTGGTAATGAACAGCGTTTTGTAGTCGGCCCCACCAAACGCAGGACAAGATGCCTGACTTGCGTCAATCTCAATAATGCGATCCACCATTCCATCAGGTTTATAGCGAACGACTCTATATCCGCCCCATTGAGCGTTCCAGAGATATCCCTCAGCATCAACCACGGAACCGTCGGGGCCAAATCCTGTCCCGGAGATATCAGCAAATATCTCCGCGGGCCCTTCTGGCAGGCCAGTTTGCGCATTTAGTGACCATTTGATGATCTGAGATGTCACCGTGTCTGAAAAGTACGCAGTGTCCCCATCTGGCGAGAAACAAAGGGAATTCGGGATTGTGATGTCGCTGGCAACCTTCGCTAATTCCCCCTTGAAAAAGCGATAAAGGCTACCTGCGCCTTTTTCTGCTTTGTGGCCCATGGAGGAAATCCAGAACCCGCCGGTACGGTCGGTGCGGGCGTCGTTGGAGCGGGTGATGGGGTTTTGGTCCTCGACAGGGAGGATAAGGTTGCGACTGTGCGTTCCCGGGGACCAGCGATACAGACCTGTTGCAGAGGATAACATGAAGTCATCGCTGCTTGGGATCTGCGCAAAGGCGGAGACCGGCTCATCGAACTTCCATGTCTCAAGGTCGCCGGTTATACCCTTTTTCAGCACCAGATGATTGTTGATGTCCACCCAAAACAGCGCGTCATGGCGGGCGCTCCAAAGAGGGCCCTCCCCTAAGCTGCATTCTGTTTTAGCGAAAACATAGGGCTCACTCATGCACTCTCTCCGAGTTTGAGCGCATCGTATGCTGCAACCATTTCTTTTGCGTTTTCAGAAACCTGCACCGCTGTAAAGCCCGGTTTGTACAGGTTACTTGCCATGCCGAAGCCCTGACAGCCTGCTTCCACATACTGCGCAAATTCCGCAGGGCCGACACCGCCAACGGCGTAGACCAGAGTTTCTTTTGGCAGGACTGCACGCACTGCCTGAATGCCTTTTACTCCCACCTGAAAGGCCGGGAAGATCTTGAGTGCATCAGCCCCTGCCTTCAGCGCGGCAAAGCATTCTGACGGGGTGAGAACTCCCGGATAGGAGGCCATGCCTTCTGCTTTGGTGGTGCGGATAACGTCTTCATCGTAGTTGGGAGAAACGATGAAGGTTCCGCCTGCTGCGCGAACCTGTTTGACTTGCTCTGCGGTGAGAACTGTCCCCGCGCCGATGGCGGATAACTTGCCGAACTTGTCTTGTGCCATGGTGATAGACTTGAGTGCCTCTGGCGAATTGAGCGGCACTTCAATTTGTGAAAATCCTGCTTCTATAAGCACTTTCACAATATCCAAAATCTCAGCAGGCTTTACTCCACGGAGGATAGCCATGAGGTTGCGCTCTGGTGTTTGTTTAACTGTTGTCATTGAGTGCCCCTTGTCTGACGGCGGAAAGTCCTTTGAGCGCTGCTTTGTCTGCATCATGCACGATCGGCGTTAAGCCGAGATGTTGCAGGGCGAGCGCGTAATTTTGAGCGAGTTTGCTGCCACCGACGAGGTGGACTTGCTTGGGTGGGTTGTCCCCGCACTTTGCGAGCATGTCGAGAAGCTCTGTTCCGATAACAAGTGCAGAAAGTTTGGAAGCGCCTGCCTGTGTGCTGGTGTCGTTGAGCAGTTGTCCGGCGCGCAGACCAAACAGGTTGCCGAGCAGTGTAGCTTCCTGATTTTTCAGCTGATCCAGCGTGGAGAGGAAGACATCCCTGTCCAGCTCTGCTTCTGTGTCCAGTGAATGGCGCAGGATAGATTGTTTGGCGATCAGCGCGAATAACTCACCACTCAGGAAGGTGGAGGTGCGCGTCACTGTCCCCTCTTCCATCTCCACCCATTTGCTGTGGGTACCAGGCAGGCAGAAGACGCCGGATTTGTCGGATAACTCGTCCAGAATGCCGAGCAGGAGTGTCTCTTCTCCGCGCATAACATCCGGCTGCTGCTCTGATTTTTGGCAGAGACCGGGCACTATGAATGGTTGGATGAGGGCATTACTTGTTTTGGGTGCAACCAGATGCTGGTGCAGTTCTGTCAGTTTGGTTGGCACAGGCACATATTCTGCCTCTTGCCAGCCCTGACGGCTGCCAGCCATGCCGCAAATGAACACTTGCGTTGGTTTTGCGTTGCTGTGTAACCAGTCTCCGATCAGACCCAGCAAAACTCCTTCAAATTCAGAAGGTTGCAGTGTTCCCGCACCTTGCGTTGATTTTGCGTTGTTTTGCGTTACACCGTTTTCGTCAATCAGCCATGCGCGAAGACTGGAGGTCCCCCAATCAACGGCGACCCAGCTGCTTGCCTTTGTGATCTGACGGAGGTCGTTATTTGGCGATGCCACTTGGTTCACTTATGCCCCCTGTTCCCTTTTATGTTTATTATTAGCTTTAGGCACTTCATAAGCGCCTTCGGCATTGATGGATTTTTGGAAGCAGGATTGCTTGGGACATTCCTGCTTCCGGTATTCTGTCAGCCCTTGGTCGCCCCCAGCGTTAGCCCTGCAATGAAGTGCTTTTGCATGAGGAAGAACATGATGACCGGCGGCATGGCTGCAACGACGGACCCGGCTGATACCAGATGCCATTGAGCAACCCACTGACCGTTGAGCGAGATGATGCCACCTGTGACCGGCATGGCGTGCGTGCCCTGCACCAGAACGGTGGCCCAGAAGAAGTCATTCCAGATGAAGGTGAAGATGAGCACCGACAAAGCCGCGATGGCAGGCCGCATGAGTGGCAGCACAACGAACCAGAAGATGCGCATTTCCGAGACGCCTTCCACGCGGGCGGCTTCGATCAGTTCACTTGGCAGTGCCTTGATGAAGTTACGCATAAAGAGCGTACAAAAGCCCGTCTGAAAGGCCACATGGAAGAGCACCAGACCTGTCACCGTGTCGTAAAGGCCCATCTTGAGCGTGAGATCACGAACCGGCACCATAAGGATCTGGAAGGGTACGAAGTTGCCAGCCACGAACATGAAGAACAGCCAGAGATTGGTTTTAAACTTGTAGGTCGCCAGCGCGTATCCGGTCAGGCATGACAAAGCTATGGCACCAATCACGGTAGGAATGGTGACCTTGAACGAGTTCATGATGAACAGGCCCATGGGCGTGTTTTGGAAAACGGTCAGGTAGTTACCCAGCTCAAACGAGGATGGCACACCGAAGTAGTTGCCCATGGCAAGATCTGAGCCCGGGCGGATGGAAGTGACCATGACGCCGATCAGCGGTAAGAGCCAGACCACTAAGGAGATTGGCAGTGCAACCTTGTAAGCGACACGGGTTGGTGCGGATGCATTTGCGACGGGAGTTGGGAACATCTTAGTAGCCCTCCCTTTCATCTTTCAGCATACGCACGATGAAGAGTGTGATGAACACCATCATGATGGCGAAGAGCACAACAGCGATGGAGGCGCCGTAGCCCATGCGGAAGCCATATTCGGACAGAGCTTGCTCGTACATGTAATAGGAGAGCACACGACTGGACCCGTAGGGGCCACCGCTGGTCATGATGGAGACCAGATCAAACGAGCGCAGCGCGCCGATGATTGTGACGACAACTGCGATGAAGGTGGCTGGGCGTAGCTGCGGGATGATAACATACCAAAGCATCTTCCAGCCTTTTGCCCCATCCAGCCGCGCCGCTTCAATCTGGTCTGGTGAGACGTTGTTGAGGCCCGTCAGGTACAGGATCATGCAATATGCGATCTGCGGCCAAAGGCCAGCGACGATGATGCCATAGGTGACAAAGCGCTCATCAGCAAGGATGGCAATGCCTTCCACGCCCATAAACTCCAGCAGCTTGGTGAACAAACCGAAGTTGGGGGCATAAAACCACGAGAAGATGAGGCCGACGACAATCTGACTGATGACAAATGGGAAGAAAAACAGAGACTTATAGATACGAATGCCCGTCACAGTCTGATTGAGGAAAATCGCAATCAGTAATCCGGCAGGCACCGCCAGCATGTACAGCACGAGCCACAACACGTTGTTGTACAGCGCGGTGTAAAACGCCTCGTCATCTATAAGCTCAATATAGTTTGCAATGCCGATGAAGGTTTTGACGCCGATGCCATCCCACTCATACAAGCTGATCCAGAGTGACTGGCCGATTGGCGCGATCACATAGACCAGAAACATCACAACACCCGGCGCTAAAAACAGCCAGGGTGCAAGTTTGCGCTGGTTGGCAATCCACTTTGCCGATCTGGTTTTGCTGGCGCCTGATGTGGCAGGTCCTCCAGAAAACTTTGGTGAGTTTCCGGAAGATACAGGAGCCAAGGCCTGCTCGCTCATCTATGTCCTCCTGCAGAAGATCATGCTTCTGCGCTGTTTATTCCTAGAGCATAGGGCGGCGAAATCTTCCGCCACCCTACTTAAGAATTCCGCCTATCTACTACTTGTAGACACGGGTCCGGATCTTCTCGAGACGGTCCAAAATGGCGTCAGCCCGCTCTGGCTTCACCATGAATTCCTGGAAGCCTTCCATGCCAGCCTTTGCCATTGCTGCCGGAGCATCACGGTCGTAGAACTGCGCCAGCGCGTACGCATTGGAGAGCATGTCGAAGCCCTGCTGCAGGATGCGCTCTTCAGGGCGCTCTGCACCGGAGTTTACTGGCAACTGACCGAGTGTGACGTTTGTTGCTGTCTGCACATCTGCACGCGCCATGTAAGCAAGGAACTTCTTCGCATCTTCCTTGTTTTTGGCGTTTGCCGGAATGTGAATGGTGTCGGTCGGAGCATCTTCAGCCATTGGAATGCCCGGTGTGATTTCCGGGAACTGCATGAAGCCGATCTGCTCTTCCTTCAGGCCACCGTTCTTGAACACGTCAACCGCGAAGTTGCCCATCAGGTACATTGCCGCTTTGCCCTGCACGAGTGCTGGCACAGCTTCCTGCCAGTCCAAAGCTGCATGGTTTGCGTTGTAGTAGCCTGGCTTGACCAACTCGGCCCACTTGTCGAAGGTCGCTTTCACACGCGGGTCGGTGTAAGGCACCTTGCCTGCGGTGAGGTCCATGTGGAACTCGTAGCCGTTGACGCGCAGGTTCATGTAATCAAACCAGCCGCCTGTTGGCCAAAGTGCTTTTGTGCCGATTGTGAACGGGTCAATGCCAGCTGCTTTGAGCTTTGCGGATGCTGCAACCAGCTCGTCCCAGCTGGTTGGAACAGCAATGCCCTTCTCTTCGAAGATATCTTTGCGGTAGTAGATACCCCACTGGTAGTACGTGTAGGGCACACCCCATTTTTTGCCATCAATGGTCATGGATGCCGCTGCTGATTTCAGCTGCTCATTGAGACCATTTTCCTCCCAGACATCCGAGACGTCTTCAAACAGACCGGCATTGACGAAGGGTGCCATGCGGTTGCCCGCGTACCATGTTGCCAGGTCCGGCGCGTCTGCTGTGAGGAAGTTGCGAATGGAGGTTTTATAACCCTCCTTATGCATCGTGTTGACGATGACGTTCACATCCGGGTTCTCCTTGGAGAAGCCAGCCACGATGTCTTCAAATGCTTTTTTTGGAGCCGGATCCGTCTGGTCGAGATTGATAATCAGATCGCCAGCGGCATATGCGGAACTTGAAATCATAAATGCTGCAGCGAAACCGCCCGCAGCTACTTTGCTAAAATTAAACACCTAAACCTCCCAATATCGCCAAGAAATAAGTTCCATTGAATGAAACTTCGTTTTGACCATTGAAATAGTTACGTGCTAGTGCATAATTGTCAACCAAAGGAACTAGGAAGGGATCTGTATGAAAATTGCAGATTTCCGGAACGGGTAAGGAAACAGCAGGAAATGGGCGCACAAACCCTGAGTATCTCTGAGGAAACCGAGCAAGACCTCACAAGTCCCATTTCCAAGGCACTGGTGGTGCTGGACGCGGTTGCAATGGCAGAATCACCCCCTCGGTTCGTAGAGCTTTTGAATGCTTTGCCGCTGAGCCGGGCCACGTTGCACCGTCAGCTGCGGCAATTGGTGAAGGAAGGCATGCTGGTGCATGATGAGGTGCATCAGACCTACAGCATTGGTATGCGGGTGCTGCGGCTGGCCCATTCGGCCTGGAGCCGTGCCAGCCTTGCCAGTGTGGCGCGGGATACGCTGGACATACTGAGCACGCAGATTCCGGAGACCATCCATCTGGCTGTGCTGGACAACAATCAGGTGCTTTACGTGGACAAGCGATTGCCGCCGCGCAGCGTTTCCATGTTCTCCAGCCCTGGCAAGATTGGCCCGGCCTACTGCACTGGCGTGGGCAAAGCAATGCTCTCTGCTCTTCCTGAGGCGCGGCTTGTTGAGGCGATCAAGGCGCAATCATTCCAGCCCCACACAGATAAGACGCTGGTGAACGAGACAATGCTGCGCGATGAGCTGGCTCGTATTCGCACGCGCGGCCATGCCTATGATGATGAGGAGCATGAAGGCACCATCATTTGTGTGGCCTTGCCGATCCTGAACAAGCGCGGGGAGCCGATTGGCGCGCTTTCCGTGACCAGCACGACCTATGTGACCTCACTCGACACCATGGTCGAAACCTATTTGCCTGCCATGAAGGCGGCGACCAATGAGATTTCAGAGAACGCTCAGATTGCACTGGGGGTTTGATTTGCGGGGCTTTGGGAGGCCCTTGCTCAGATATTGAAGATATTTTTCGGGAGGGGAACAGATGACCGCAGTTGTGTTGCGCGATCTAAAGAAGAGTTATGGCGACACGCAGGTGATCCACGGTGTTGACCTGGACATTGAGGAGGGCGAGTTTGTTGTTTTCGTTGGACCCTCTGGCTGCGGAAAATCCACCTTGCTGCGGACCATCGCCGGGTTGGAGACCAGCAACAGCGGGACCATCCACATTGCGGATGAAGATGTGACAGACATCGATCCCTCCCAACGCGGCATTGCCATGGTGTTCCAGAGCTACGCGCTCTACCCGCACATGACCGTTGCGGAGAACATGGGCTTTGGCCTGAAGATGACCGGACACCCCAAAGCCGAGATCAAGCGGCAGGTGGATGAAGCGGCGCGTATTCTGAAACTGGAAGAGTATCTGGACCGTCACCCCAAAGCGCTTTCCGGTGGTCAGCGGCAGCGCGTGGCGATTGGGCGGGCGATTGTACGCAATCCGAAGGTCTTCCTTTTTGACGAACCGCTTTCCAACCTTGATGCAGAGCTTCGCGTGCAAATGCGCATTGAGCTTGCCAAACTGCACAAGGACGTGGCAGCCACGATGATCTACGTGACCCACGATCAGGTGGAGGCCATGACACTGGCTGACAAGATTGTGGTGCTGGAAGGTGGTTACATCCGGCAGGTGGGCAAGCCGCTGGAGCTTTACGATAATCCGGCAAACCAGTTCGTGGCGGGCTTTATCGGCTCTCCCAAGATGAACTTCCTGAGTGGTAAGGCTGTGCGTTCAACCGGTGCAGGGCTGGAGATTTCCGTATCCGGTTTTGACGGGCAGACGTTGGTCGTGCCGGGGGTCACCTCCTCCATAGTGGAGGGTGCAATGGTGAGCGTTGGCATTCGCCCTGAACACTTTGTGGTTGGCTCGGATGAAGACGGCGTTGGCGCGAATGTGAGCGTGTCACTTGTCGAAAACCTCGGCGAAACCAGCTACGCCTACTGCACCTTGCCGGACGGTGTTCAGGTGATCGCAGAAAGCCGCGGCAACCGCCTTGAGCAGGGTTCAGAGACGCTACGACTAACGCTGCCCACTTCGCGGGCCTTGCTGTTCAAGCCGGATGGTGAGAGGTTGCGGTAGCGGCTGGGATGGTTGCTTTTACGACTGGAGTGGGGACTTAGCGGTCATGCCCCTATTTCAATCACGGCACATCAATTCAACGCCAAGGCTGTTTTGGGCTGACAGCGTGACATGCCTAGCACTATCATCTTAACTTTGCATAGGTCACTAAATGCTCGCAGCAGCATACTAAATAAGAGCAACCTAAGTTTGAATTTTTTTGTTCTGAAGCGGGCACCCCGAATCGAGGCAAATGGTAGTTATGGGCAACAATAATATGTCAGAACTCACTAGAATTTCGGGCCATTTGCGGAAATTCGAGCGATTCCATCTAGGGTTGAGATTGTTCGCAACGGGGGGATTACGAACACCGCTGAGAAATACTAGAGATTGGTTTTGAGAAGTCACCAGCACCTTGGGACTATTCTCGGAAAGCGAATAAGTCTCACACCGATAAGCTACTCTATTCTCGTGCGGCAACGACTAACGATATTAGCTGTTTGAACTCGCACCGCGAGATAAAGCGATGCTCGATGCAATACTCGGTTTCACGGGTGGCTGCTTCGCGACAGGAAAGAATAAGCTGCTCGATAGCCTCTTCACCAGTCATTTTTTCACTGCTGATCAATGATATGAACCGCTTCAAGAACTCAGTGGTGTCTGATTGGTGGATGACAATCGTATTCCATTCCGGGATCACTATGAGGGCCTGATTTCCCAGCCCCCACGCCCAGAACGTCCCCTCAGGCAGACCGGTCTCTGGGTGTACATACCGGAGACATAGGTGACAGGTGTTCGGAGAGATGGTTGACACATTAACATGGCATTCAGGGAGGGACCGGGATGCCTTGGCAAGAGTGTTCAACAATGAAACTTCGAGAAGAGTTTGTCCGACTTGCAGATCAGGACAATGCTAATCGGCGTGCCTTGTGTCGCCGGTTCGGTATCAGCCCACAAACAGGCTATAAATGGCTGAGGCGGTGGCGTGCGGGAGAAGACTTGAATGATCTCTCTCGCCGGCCCAGAACGTCCCCTGGGCGTTCACCACAGGAGGTGGAGCAGAGGGTTTTATCAGTACGTGATACTTACCCGGCTTGGGGCGCTCGAAAGATCTGCGCTTATCTGCAGCATAAAGGCATTACAGTTCCAGCAAGCTCCACGGTGC
>NZ_LMCE01000045.1:0-512 GCF_001623285.1 Pseudovibrio sp. Ad26 | reverse complement strand
GTTTTGTCCGTCATTTGAACTATACAAGCAAGTACTTGTCCGCAACAGTTTCTGGCACGGAAGATTATAAGGTAGTGATCACTTGGGATGAAAAGACCAACATGACTTGTGATTGTCTATATGCCATAGAAGGAAAAAAATGCAAACACATGGCTGCTGTCTTATTCGCTTACGAAGAACGTCCAATAAAAAAATCCAACTACTCACTTTCCGAACTCTCGTCCCTTGTTTCCTCCGCTAGTTCCTCTCTTGTACGGGAGCTTTTAACAGAGATTCTTATAGAACATCCGCACTTTATCGAACGCTTCAAAGTTAAGATGCCATTTCATGCAATAAATTATTCAGATAAATTAACAACTATCATCCATAAATACGATCATATTATCAAGAAAAACAAAAACAGGAAAACAGCGAAGTTCATCATGGAGATGCGAAAGTTCATCCAAGAAGCAGTTGAATCGCTTATTCAGCAAAATGCCTATCTTCCCGCATTCGAATTGATCAATGAAGTG
>NZ_LMCE01000044.1:0-519 GCF_001623285.1 Pseudovibrio sp. Ad26 | reverse complement strand
GATATAGGATATAGAATTTGGATTTTTGGATGAATCTAATGTAACAAGGACATATTAAAATGCTATGAAAACTTACTTTCCTTCTCTTTAGAATATCCAAATACTTTTCATATAGTCTGATAATTCAGATAAGTAAAGAGAAATAAGTACCTGTTTTTGTTTCCTAGCAATGAATGCGTTATACTAATGGATGAAAGAAGTTTTGGCTATCAAGGAGGAATGCACATGCATATCGAAAGATTAAAAACAGGAATGATTGAAGAAAACTGTTATTTGGTCTACAACAAAGAAGCACTTTTGATCATTGACCCTGGAGAAGATGCGGAACGAATCAAACAAGAAATCAAAAAAACAAACCAACAGCCGGTAGCGATTTTGCTTACCCATACCCACTACGATCATATCGGTGCAGTGGAACCTTTACGCGCGTATTATCAAATCCCAGTTTATGTCAGCCCACTAGAGCAAAAATGGCTAGGTGATCCGATTTTGAATCTTTCTGGACTCGGTAGACATGAT
>NZ_LMCE01000043.1:0-98715 GCF_001623285.1 Pseudovibrio sp. Ad26 | reverse complement strand
TCAGACAAACCTGAGATCTTCAACGTATGTTTTGCAGCAAACACAGTCGCAAAAATCGACTTAACATCATAACATGACCGTCACCCATGTCCCCGAACAAACGTCAACCATCTCTCCGGGACAAACACTCGGGGCTGGGTATCCACCACAAATATCCATGCCCCCCTCGCAATCCGCCAAGGCCTGTTTCAGTGAAATCAGACGTAATGAGGCTTGTCCAGTTTTCTTCAAGAATGTGTTGTCTGCCAGCAAGTCCGCGATTGAGATAGAGATTTCCAATTCTTGCAAGGTCACGCGAAGACATTTTGAACATCGCCGCCCTATGCTCAGACTGCTGAGGATCAAAGGTATAAGACACGGCGGAGCGTTCAAAATCTTGCATTCCGACTGGTTGTGCTATCCCGATATCAAACGCCTCTGCAACCTCGGAGCCTGTTGTATTTTCAAAAACAGTCGTCAGCGCGTTATAGTCCCAGTTGTTGTAAGCCCAGATAGTACCTAGCTGGTTTTCTGTGTGTCCCAAACGCCTGTCGATATCTGCTTGCAGACTACCCGATGCGGCAGCCGGGTGATTAATACCTGAAACACTATGCAGCAAATGACGCACGGTTGTCTGTCGCTGCAACTCCGTCAGCGAAATCGGGGCGTCATCAATTCCCAGCTCCAGAAGTGTGGCATCAGGGTGCAGTTTGTTTGTAGGCGAAGCCAGTTTCTGGCCGAATAGAGCGCTTAGAAGAGGTTTTCTTATAGAATGAATACTGTAGGGTTTTGAAAGATCACCGAAGGCACCAACTCTTTGACCATCGGTGATGATCATGAAGGAATCTGTGCTTAAACTAGCAGCGTAGTTGAAAACTACATCCAACCCTTTTGCATCCCAACCTAAATTCTTTATTTTAGTTGCGTCAAGTTGAATCACGCCCAAACTTCGGGTAGGCCGCGCTTGACGTCCTAGTCCACGTTCTCCGGTCTGTATGAGATAAGTCAGCACGGATGCAGCAATCAATACGAAGGCTAGCACAACTAACAGATAACGGCGATTCATGCTAAGTACACTCCCAAAAATTCAGCCCTTGGAATTCAATTTCCAGCCACCTACAAGACATGTCCCCGTGCTCCAAGGCCTTTAAATGATGCCGACGTTGCAATGAAATCACTTAGGTTGGCACCAGTCACAGTAGCGAGTGTAACATGCTTCTCTTGGTTGATAGCACTGCTAGGAACAAGAAGTACCGTTGGCAATGTGGGCATATGAACTGGAAAGGCAGAGATTTTGCCGTGATCCGTGGCAGGCGTGATGATTTGAGGGGCAACAGCCCATAACTGGAGTGTCGGGCCATCAGCAGACCATCGAGCGGTTCCATCATTGGTTAAGGCGACACCACAGAAGTGATGCAATAGAGCTCTTACGACAATAGTAACTGGATGAACAACGGAAGAGCGGGCCAAATCAGAAGTTGAATGGTAGCTGCTGGGACGCTAAAAGAACGAAATGAACGCAAACTGGCTTGTCACTCCCTTTTTCTTCGATGAACGCGATGAGCGCTTGAAAGAAGCTGTGCCGTTGCCTTTGTCTTACACAACCAATGACTCCGAAGGCGTAGTGGACAGAACACCAGAAAGCTTATCCAAGGTACATCGCCCAATTGCTGATTTCGTATGTTCAGTGGTCAAGCAGAGCAGAGTTCCTGTCTCAATTGCTGGCGATTGTGCTGCAAGCCTGCCGGTCATGGCAGGATTGCAGCGAGCGGGCTTGGAGCCGATACTCGTCTGGCTTGACGCTCATGGAGATTTCAACACTCTCGAGACATCTCCCTCGGGCTTTTTGGGCGGCATGCCATTAGCGATGATGGTTGGACGCGGCGACCTTTTGATTGCTCAGAAATCAGGGCAAACACCAGTCCTAGAAGAAGACGTATGGTTGATTGGTGCTCGCGACCTTGATCCGTTTGAAGAAGTTGCCCTCGGATCATCTCAGATAAATCGTAGATCTTTAGACAGTCTGGACGAGTTAGTATTCGACAGACAGGTCTATCTCCATGTCGACAATGACATTATCGATGCAGAGGACGTACCCGCAAACAATTACCCAGTACCCAACGGCCCCAGTCTCTCTGAGACCATCGAAAAATGCATGACCTTCGCGGCGCGGAACTCAATATGCGCAGTTTCACTTAGCGGATGGAACGGATACCTGGATCACGATGGAAGAACGGGGCGCGCTTGCCAGAAACTGCTTTCTTCTATTGTTTCTGCAGCACGTTGATTGATGCCATCCGAGTGGCGACTTCGTTCTGCAATCCGTTTGTGGAAACGAAATGAACCAGTATTTCTGCCTCGAGCAACGAGATATTTGATATCGACTTTAAGTTGATCTTTTACTTGGATTGAGACTGTCTTAGCTCAAAGTCAAAATCCGCAATGGTCACGCTACTACATGCTAGAAATGTCTAGAAATTTGTCCGGTGGTTTCAACTGGTCGCGGCAACACACTGTGAGAACTTCTCAGCTGGAGTTTGATATTGCAAGGTCTTGCATGGTCGTTCGTTGAGTTGTCTTGCGATTGCATCAAGTTCAGGCCGCGTGTGTACAGATAAGTCAGTGCCACGGGGCAAATACTGCCGCAGCAAGAGGTTCGTGTTTTCGTTTGATCCGCGTTGCCACGGTGAATGTGGGTCGCAGAAGTATACAGCAACATCCGTTACTAATGTCAGGCTTAGATGATCTGCAATCTCCTTGCCTCGATCCTAAGTCAAGGATTTGTATAGCTCTTTGGGTAATTTGTGGGTGTGTTTGATCAACCCGGAAATAACACTGCTCGTGTCTTTGTTGGCAACCTTGATCAACATGACAGAGCGTGTTTGCCGCTCAACAAGAGTGGCGATATAGCTATTCTTGGATCCTCCGATCAGATCGCCTTCCCAATGCCCTGGTATTGCACGGTCTTCTACGCAAGCAGGCCTTTTGCTGATCGAAACAGCATCCTTAATTTGGCCTAGCCTTTTTCGTTTGAGGCTTGCGTGTCTGGACCGGCGTATCGTGCGTTTAGCACGCAGATGGTCCAGCAGTTCTTTCTTCAATACGCCGCAGGCCTGTATGAAAAGGCTTCGATATATCGTCTCGTGGGACACCTGCTTGTTTACGTCTCCTGGAAGGCTACGTTTGAGCCAGCCAGAAATCTGTTCTGGAGACCACTTGCTGCGCAGCTTCACCGATACTGCGTGGCTCAAAGAAGGATGGCAAGCGAGTTTGCATGCCTTGGGCCGCAGAGCGCGGTCCCAGGCGGCCTGATCCGCCGCTGCTGCGCGATAAGCGACCTGACCACCATTTCGCTGCACCTCGCGACTGATCGTAGACGGGCTCCGATTCAACTTGCGGGCTATAGATCGTAAAGAGGCGTTGATGCTGAGACCGCGCGATATTTCCTCACGCTCCTTCAAACTTAGCGCCAGCTTACCACGATGCCGATCGGTAGGGCGAATGCCTCCGGTTGGCGAAATGACAGAAAATACCGAGGAGGAGTTTCGGTCAAACAGGCGGTCAATCGAACTCATCGCCTCTCCCCGCTGCCATCGATCCCAAATCTGTGTTCGTTGTGCGGAAGAATAGTAAATACGGCGGCGATACTTCATGTAGAACACTCCATCTCTATTTAAAGATTAAAGTGTTGCACCCACCGCCAACTGCGGACATTCAAGCAGTTCTATCAAGAGTTGAGGCAGTTTTCGTAGAAGGTGTTAATTAGATGAGGCATCGACATATACAGCGCCTCATCTGTTATCGTTATTACCCGCCAAATCCACGGCCTGATCTGGATCCGAAGCCACCACGGGACGCGATGGAGGTTCTGGTCTGAACTTTGGGTGGTTTTGGGAGTTTTGCCGTCGCTTTTTTAGGAATACGAGCTGAACGATTGCTCGACGACATGTCGAGAAGGTATCCGCTGCTGGTGTAAAAATGGCGTCGATTGCGATCTGGATAAACAGGGCGAACGCGATACTTCCAGTCAGACAAACCTTGCGCAGCATTAGCAATAAAGTATCCAGCCGCGATTGGAACAAAGTAGCTGCTATACGAGGTTCCAGTCCCATGCGCTGGAACACATGCATACCGTCCATGCTGATCTTCACAAAGGCGGTTGGTATTGTAGCGCGGTGCGGAGGCATTGTCTGCATCTTTGGCAACCTTGAAGGCTGCGGTGCATTCATTCACGCTATATTGCTCAGCAGAAACACACTGCTCCTGATCGACAAAAACTTGTCCGTCTGCCTTTTCCTCGAACTTATCACAAGCAGCAAGAGACACCCCAGCTGTTGCCATGATTACGAGTTTTAGAGGTCCTGAACGTTTCATCTGGTTTCCTCCAAGGCTCAATAGGTCATGCAAGCGGCATTCAAAAGTCCGACGCTAATAGAAACGCCACCAAGATGGATACCAATTGCGGTTTCACCCTTTTCAATTCTGCTAGAGACTTGCGGGTAGAACGCTCGGAATACCAAAAATGTGATGATTTGCAGGACACCTGCAACAACACCCCAAACAGCAAAATCAATCAAGCCAACAGAGTTGGCAGCGGCGCTTGCGATAGGAATGGAAAAGCCAAGAACAGTGCCTGTGAGCGAGAGAGAGGCAGCACTATTATTTTCTTTGATAAGTGCCATTTCCTTATGAGGAGTGACAAACTTGTAGATCGCCACGAAAATCACAAGCATCACAACGGCGACAATAAAATAGGCCAGAAAAGGCAGTAAGCCAAATAAGGAATTTTGAAGTTCAGCCAAAATATTCTCCATAAAGATCAAATATGCAATTCGTGTTGTGAAAGACTACGCCCGAGCATAAAGGCCACACTGCGCTCGTTTGTACCTTCCACCTCTTCCATGTTTACCAGTAACATCTCGTCTTTGCCGTCGCTTAGCTCTCGTGCGAACAACATAGCGCTCTGGAAAATTCTACGTCCAGATTTACCAGCACGATCTTCACTCACACTTTCCCAGTACTGCATGGGTTCTTCCGGCTGGTCAGAGCTGTCAAACCATGCCCGCTCGAACAGCACATCGCCCTGAGGGCTGGAGAGTGAAAAGGTTTTTTGGCAGATAGATCGATGGATTTCGCGCCATTGGTGATCTGTACTGGGGTACTGAACATCGTAGTAAGACCACAGCATGATCTCGTCAACACGCTCATCAGTGACGCCATCCCCTCCCTGAATTTGCAAGAGAACGGCGTCGTCATCCGGGTAGAAACGGTGCAAATGTGACTGCTCGCCAAGATCGCAATGGCCTTGCGCAACAATTGAAAACGTCAGCTGTGGCACCTCGATCAAACTGTCCTGAGGCAGCAGCTTAACGGAGATACTGTCAACAGTAACAGCCCTGCCAATGGTGATGCCGAGCACTTCAGGTAATTCATTTTGAACTTTTGATTTACGCCAGAACTTTAGCATCAAGCTTCTCCATTAAACGAGACCATGTCTCCGGCTCAAGACGTTGCTGAGCCACATAATAGACGGTGGTACCGCCCCCCAAATCACGTGGAAATGGCTTGAAAGACACATCATCCGCTCCATTCTGTCCTACAGCAAGCAAAACGGCATTGACCGAAAGAAGTTGCTGTTCAACTTCCGCAGCCAGATACGCCCGTGTCCCTTCAAGAACACCAGAATAAATGGTGGCATTGTGCGTTGCGCTGCTCAGCGCCATGATGACCCGACTTGCGCCTGGATCCTGCGCAGCACGCACAAGCGTTTCCGTTGCACTCGAAACCACTGCTTCCACATGCGCCAGTTTGGTTGCACGACGAGCTGTGTCTCGGTCACCGAAATAGGCAGCAACATGTACGTTGCCGGAAAGCTCTCGGATAGCAAGGCAGGTGTTGAAGGTTTCCGCATCACTCTCGGTATAAACGATGATCTTTTCAGCATACTCCACCGCAGCCCGTTTCAGTGTTTCCAGCGTATCGAGCCGGTCACCGCGCACATAACGAACCCCTTCAGGCACAGTGATATCGGCGGAGGTGGCAAGCAGCACAATCTTGGTGTCGTTGTCTCTGCCTGCAATCAGGTCTGTAATCATGCGCTCGGTACGGTCCCTGTGATACCCGATGATGACTGTGGCACCCGTAAGGCTTTTGAAGTTACCTCTGCCATCGACCATGCGTCTTACCCCTTGAACGAGAGAGCTGGTGAGCTTGCTCAACACAGCCGTGAAAATAAGCAGTGCACCGGGCACAAACCAGAGCGCCGAAATCAGCCGTCCAGCCTCTGTTGCCGGTGACAGATCACCGTAGCCGACGGTTGAGGCCGTGGTGGAGGCAAAGTACAGGAATACGACAGGGTCAGACACCAGATCTGTCTCACCCGCCCACACAAACAGTAACCACGAGATCAGCAGATACGCGCCTATGAGCGAGAACAGCACCCAAAGACGCAGCTCAACAAGGTGCTCATAGAACTTGGAATATATCCGCTGTATAACTGGCACTGATAAAACGTCCTGTCGCCTGTACACCATAGAACGGTCACTGAAGAAACTTGTGGCGAACTATTGAAATTAACCCCGTGAGTAATAGGTAATTATATTGACTTGGTGAATAGGGAAAAGCATTTATTTGTATTAAATAAGTGCATTCTCTGAGCCCACTCAAGACAGTCGGGTGGTAATCTACTAAAGACTCGCATCTTATAAAGCGCTTTGAACCCATACGGTTTTGAATTGGAGAATTTGTAATGGCTCAGTCGGTTAGCCAATGGACGGCCTCAAGTTTGCTGGAAGCGCTGAAGAGCGCAGCAGGCCTTTCAGAGGAAATGGAGTTTGTTGCTGCACCTGAAGCACAGGATGTTTTTGAAGTTCACATGAAGAGCATCGGCGATGTCGTCCTCTTTGTAGTTGTCAGCACTGCACAAATCACCACTACCACCGTGCTCTGGGATCGCGATGAGCTGGAAGATCCGGAAGCGTTTGAATCACTGATGCTGCGCTCTCACCGTACACTCATGCCGCTCAGCGCCCTCTCCATCGAGAAGATTGGCCACCGTGAGTATCATGAGCTGTTCGGCACCATGTCCTCCACCTCTCCGATTTCTGAGATCGTCGGGGAATTCAAAGTAATCGCAGAAAACGCAATCGAACTGGCCCGTGAACTCGGTCCAAAAGCCAGCGCATAATCAGGAGGCATCTATGAGCATCTGGGGCAAACTGTTTTCTGCGGTGAAGGGCCATGCCAACAACGCAGCTGAGAGCATTCAGGATTCCAACTTGATGGTAATTCTGGAACAGGAAATTCGCGAGGCGAAAGACGCCATCGCCAAGGCCAAGGACGAGCGCTCGCGCATGACCGCCAACAGGGTGCTGAAAGAGCGTTCCGTTGCCGAGCTGGAAAGCGAAGTACAGCGCCGTACAGACGCCGCGCGCACCGCAAAATCAACCGGTGATGAAGCACTGGCTGTCGAGATCATTGAGAGCATTCTCAAGCTGAAAGAAAAGTCGATCTCTGAACAGGATCTGGCGGATCAGTACAAATCCACCGAAGAGAAAATGGATGCTTCTATCCGTCAGTCTCAGGATCGTATTGAAAACCTGAACCGAAAGATTGAAAGCGCCAAAGCAACCGAAGCTTTGATCAATGCTCAAAAAGCTTCCTCCACCAGCACAGTGGCCTCCAATGGCAAACTGGCAAGCGCGGTGGACAGCCTTGACCGTCTTGAACAGCGCCAAGCCCACCAGCAGGCTATGCTTGAAGCTGCCGAGCAGGAAGCGCGGGTTGATAGCGGGGCAGACCTTGAAGAGAAGATCAAGCGCCTTGAGCGTCCGGGACAGGGCGACGTGCAAAAACTTCTTGAAGCACTGTAAGAATCTGAGCTGATTTATGAAACGAATATTGTTGCCTGAGCGCTCCGACTGGAAACAACAGGCAGAAACGTTAGGCTTCAATTTTCACAGTATGTACGGCGAACCCTATTGGGATGAAAGCCGTGCATACCAGTTCACACTCAGGCAGATCGAGGACGATCTGGAAGACGTAACAGCAGAGATCTATGGTCTGTGTCTGGAACTCGTCAACAAAGCCGTCCAAAATGAGCAGATGATGCGTGCGCTACAAATTCCAGAGAAATACTGGGACTGGATCGCGCAATCATGGAAGAACTCCGAGCCAGCGCTCTACGGGCGGTTTGACTTTGTCTACGATGGCAACGGTCCTGCAAAGATGCTGGAGTTCAACGCCGATACACCAACCTCTTTGTATGAGACAGGCTTCTTCCAGTGGAACTGGTTGGAAGACCAGCTCTCCCGCGGCGGGATCCCGCAGCAAGCCGATCAGTTTAACTCACTTCAGGACAAGCTGATCAGCCGCCTCTCAAAGATTCTAGAAGCTGGAGACCACCTGCACCTGTCCTGCGTGACGGATGCCATTGAAGACCGCGCAACCGTGCGCTACTTGCAAGACTGCGCACGTCAGGCAGGTCTCCAGGACCATTTTGTCTATATCGAAGATATTGGCGTAGATGAGCAATTCCAGTTCGCGGATCAAGAAGAGTACGTGATCGAAAACCTCTTCAAGCTCTATCCCTATGAAGACATGTTCCGTGAGTCTTACGGGCCTATCCTGCCCAAAACCAACATGCGCCTCATCGAACCTCCCTGGAAGGCCATTTTGTCCAACAAGGCCATGCTCCCACTGTTTTGGGAAATGTTCAAAGGCCACCCCAACCTGTTGCCATCCTATTTTGAGCAGGATGAAGACAAGAGCGATCTCACCGACCGCTATGTACGAAAACCCATCTTCAGCCGAGAAGGGGCTAACGTCTCCATTATGGAGGGAGCGCAAGTCACCGAGGAAGCGCAAGGCCCATACGGTGTTGAGGGCTTCATCCAGCAAGCCTATTGCCCAGTCCCGCAATACGGTGAAGACTTCACGGTAATCGGATCCTGGGTCATTGGTGACGAGCCCGCAGGCATCGGCATCCGCGAAGACCGCTCCCAGATTACAAAAGATCTATCAAGGTTTGTGCCACACTATATTTGCGATTAACGCTTAATTGAGGCACCTTAACTTTTTCATACTGTTTGCCTGCTGCGAACGACAGTTAGTCAGTATCGCGCTTGTCAACTCATGGGAACAGATGATCTACCACTGCTTTCACAGGAAATTTAAGGAGATCGTCTTGAAGTTGAAGTCAAACATTGGCTGCGACTGCCGAGGAACAGCACCAATGGCAGCTTTTGGTCACGAGCGACTTGCCGCTTCTGCGAAGCTTTGTATTCCAATCAACGTCAGCAAAGGGCTCTTCAGTTTGAGCTTTTATTAGTTCCCCCGCAAAGAAGGCATGCCTGAGGGAAGACCTCAGGCGATTTCTTCTGCGTAGAATGGGAGGTGTTTGCGGAGGCGGATGTAGGTGATTTCGCATTTGAGGTCTTCGTCGAACTTGGTGGCCTCGCGTACGTCCTCGTATCTCATGTGGTGATAGAGGCCCAGAGCGCGTTCGTTCTGGATGAGGACCGAGATTTCTGCGGTGTGGTAGCCACGGGCGGCGATGCGGCGTTCCGCTTCTTCTGCCAATGCGGTGCCCAGTCCGCTGCTCTCGTAGTCCGGGTCAATCCAGAGATCGGTGATGAAGTTGTCGGCATGTTCTGTTGCTGCGAAGCCGAGCACGCGATCTTCTTTGACTGCCACCACAATCTGATCCAGACAGGCGCTTGCAAAATCGGTGAAGGAGGCTTTGCTCATGGTGTCGTGAGCAACCTGTGGCACGTGGGGGCCGATGCCCCGTTTCCATGAGGCGAGACCGACCTCTCCGATCTGCGGGATATCTTTTGAGCGAGCACTACGAATTTCAAAGGACTTCATCAGACTGATCCACCTCTCTGCGGGCCTTTCAACATCTCTCGCAAGTCTCGCTTAAGGATCTTGCCATAATTGTTCTTGGGCAACTGATCCATGGCGACGTATTGCTTCGGACGCTTGAAACGCGCGATGTTATCAATGCACAGCTGATCCAGCTCTGCAAAAGCGACGGTCTTTCCCTTCTCTGGCGAGATGATTGCCACCACCTCTTCGCCCCACTCTTCATGGAACCGACCGACAACTGCGACTTCAGATACATCCGGATGCAGCAGAAGGATCTCTTCCACTTCGCGAGGATAGATATTGGACCCGCCCGAGATAATCATATCCTTCGAGCGGTCGTGCATGGTGAGGAACCCATCCTCATCCAGCGCACCCATGTCGCCTGTTTTCAACCAACCATCGACAATCGTGGAAGCGGTTGCTTCCTCATTGTGCCAGTAGCCTAGCATGACCGCCGAACCAGACACGACAATCTCGCCAATCTCACCGACGGGCAGGTCTTTCATGTCCTCTCCTACCACACGGACATTCGAGACGACTTGAGCTACCCCAACTGATTTCAATCTTTCTTCCCAACGGGGATGTTTTCTGTCGCAGACCTGCTCTCGGCTGAGGACCGTGATACCCATTGGGCATTCGCCCTGCCCGTAGATCTGTGCGAAGCGTGGGCCGAGAACGTCAACGGCTTCAACGATATCAGCAAAATACATTGGTCCGCCAGCATAGATGATGGTGTCCAGCCCCTCGCCCGTTGCGCCTGTGGTTTTGGCCACTTCCACCAGCCTGTGTACCATTGTGGGTGCCGCAAACATGGCGATCCTGCCGATCTGTGGGGCGATCTCCAGAATCTCTGCAGCGTCAAACCCACCAGAGACCGGACAAACGTGGCGACCACCAGCCACAATGTGCATGAAACTGTAGATTCCCGCTCCGTGGGACATGGGAGCTGCGTAAAGCGTGGCGTCTTCGTGCGTTGGTGTGCCAATGCCTGCATAATACCCGAGCATCATGCTCTGGATGTTTTGCGAGGACATCATCACCCCTTTAGGGCGGCCTGTTGTGCCGGAGGTGTAAAACAGCCAGACCATGTCCTGCGCATCAATGGGCACCGGCTGCGCCAAAGGCTCTGCGGTGAGCATCTGTTTGTAGCTGTCCTGATCTACCGAGATAACCTTGGTTTTGGACTGGTCGATTTCCCTGATCAGATCCTCACCCACATCATCAGAGATGAAGACGGTGGTGGCTTCCGCGTTCTCGATGATCCATGCCGCTTCTTTGGGATGCAACTTGGCATTGATCGGGATTGCAGCAGCACCGGACCACCAGATGCCGTAGCTCGCTTCCAGATACTCCGTGCGGTTCTTCATGAAGATGGCAACGCGGTCGCCCTTGGCTACACCGTAATTGTTTTGCAGTGCCCCTGCGATGGCTGCGGAGCGCGCGCCGAACTCGCCATAGGTAGCTACGAGCTGCGTTCCGTTAAAGAGCGCAGGTGCGTCCGGTGTTATTCTGGCTGTACGGGTCAGCCACTCTGCCAGGTTCATTCGGTCTCCCCCTCAAATCAGATTACTTTCCTCAAAAGCAATCCTGCTGCCGCCGTCTCATCGCCTTGCAGTTCATGACGATAACGCACTGTTCACTCACGTATTGTTATTGGTCTGGGAGCGTCGTGGTGACGAAATTTGGTTGGCAGCTTCACTCAAACTTTAAGATGCGCATACTATAGTTTTTTGCAAGTCTGGGTATACGCCTCTTGTTTAACGCAATTTCCAAGTTTACGCTGCGGCTTTCTGCACTTTACATTTCTTTGCTGCACAGAACATCCCATGTTCTGCATAAATTCAACTAGTGGTTTTATAAGGACGCTTGTGATGAACCTTCAAAAAGCTGGCGGAATAGCATCTCTTATTGAAGCGGCCACCTACATCATTGGCTTTGCTCTTTTAACGACTTTACTGGCAGACGCTGGCTTTGGCGAAGACGGCAGTGATGCGAACCTGCTGGCATTCATCGTTTCCAATCAGAGCCTTATGTATCTCTGGAATTTCATCATCTACATCGTCAATGCAGTGTTTCTGGTAGTGCTGGTGATTGCGCTGCATGACCGGCTGAAAGCTGCAACACCGGGGCTCTCTCAGGTCGCCGCTGCTTTCGGGTTGATCTGGGCGGGTCTGATTTTGGCCAGTGGCATGCTAGCCAACATTTCTCTGGCAGAAGTTTCAGCGCTCTATGCACTGGACCATGACGAAGCACTGGTGATGTGGGCAACCCTGAACAATGTGCAGGAAGGCATTGGCGGCGGCAATGAGATCACCGGTGGCCTGTGGGTGTTGCTGCTGTGCTGGGCGGGTCTGCGCGGTTCCAGCCTCTCCAAAGGCCTTGGCTGGCTTGGCATCATCGTAGGATTGGCCGGAATTGCAACGGTTATTCCGGGTATGAGCGACTTGGGCGGCATCATCTTCGGGCTTGGGTTCATTCTCTGGTTCACCTGGACAGGCGTGTATCTGCTCAGACATGGTGAAGCTTCTGCGTAAAAAATTATTCCCCTACAGCCTGAAGAAACGGTCTGCGAATAGGTCTTAGTTGCATTTGTAACAGGTAACACTTACCTGTGATGGATATTCATTTGATTATTGCAGAGGCATTTATGGGAAAAATCAGTAGAAGAGCATTTCTTCTTGGTGGCGCAGCATTTGCAGGTGCTGCCGGGTATCATTTTCTTTCACCCTCCCCTCGGTCCTATGGCGGCGCACTCCCAGAAGATCCGCAAAATGAAGTAGCTGACACTATTTTGAGTGACGCTGGCGAACTTACTCAAGTAACTGTCAAAAAGCACGAGACCTTCTCCGGCCTTTCCAGCGATGCGCTGCGCACAGAGCTGTCAGCGCAATTGAAGCAGGCGGCCGACGAAAATCACCCTGCGATGGCGAGTGTTGCCCGCCATTCAATGGGTGGACAGTCTCTGCCAACCAATGGGGCTGCCCTTTCATTGCATGGCGGGACCATTGAGCTTCACCCAGAGCGCAAAACTTACACCGTTTCAGGTGGCGTGCGGTGGTATGAAGTAATCACAAAACTGGACGCAAATGGCTTTTCACCTGCTGTGATGCAGTCCAACAATGACTTTGGCGTGGCCAGCACATTTTCCGTTAATGCTCACGGCTGGCCAGTTCCGTTTTCCGGGTGCGGGTCAACGGTTCGGTCTTTGGAAATGGTGCTTGCAGATGGTCAGACACGGCGCTGCAGCCCATCTGAGAACAGTGAGCTGTTCAACGCTGCCATGGGTGGTTACGGGCTCTTTGGCATCATCACCGAACTGGAGCTGGAGATGGTTCCAAACAGTCGGTTGCTTCCCGAGTTCATCGAATTGCCCTCTGCCGAATATGGTTTGCGCATGCAAGAGGTGCTCACGGAAGATCCGTCCATCCAGATGGCCTATGGCCGCATGAACATTGATATTGATCGCTTCTTTGAAGATTCATTACTGATTGTCTATCGCCCGGATGAAGATCAGTCAGACCTGCCTGCGGCAAGTGGTTCTGGCTTTATCAGCAAGGCCTCCCGGCATATTTTCCGAGGTCAGCTGCATTCCGAGTCAATCAAGAGGATGCGCTGGGATATTGAAACTGGCATTGGCGCCTCATTAGGCAGTGGTCCCGTTACTCGCAATAGCTTGCTCAATGAGCCGGTTATTACGCTGGATGATAAAGACCCCAACAGAACGGATATCTTGCACGAATACTTTGTTGAACCTGCACGGTTTGCGGAGTTTATAAAGGCTTGTCAGGATGTCATTCCTTCCTCCTATCAGGAATTGCTCAACATCACCCTGCGCTACGTTCGCAAAGACACGCAGAGTGTATTGCCTTTTGCCCCAACAGACCGGATTGCGGCTGTAATGCTTTTCTCTCAGGAAAAGTCGAAGCGCGGCGAAGCGGATATGGCAAGGATGACCCGCGCCCTTATCGAGCGCACACTGGCAATTGGCGGAACCTATTATCTGCCTTACCGCCTGCACGCAACGCAGGACCAGTTTGAGCGTGCCTACCCTGACCACCAAAGATTCATCGCGCTGAAGCAGAAATATGACCCTCAGATGAGGTTCACCAATCAACTTTGGGATACGTACATGTCTGCGAAGGAGCCTTTGAATGTATAGAAAAATTGCATTTGCTTATGCCTTGATCCTTTTCGCTGTTACAGCTCTCAATTACATTCCAGGCATTCCTGATGAGAATGGGTATGTTTTCGGCATATTTGCATTGGATCTGTTTGATGACAGCCTTCATGCAGCAAGTGCCACATGGGCTCTTGTTGCTGCTCTGATTTCACAAAATGCATCGCGAATATTCCTACGCTACTTCGGCGCTCTGTATTTAGCGGATGCTGTGTTCGGGCTTCTGACGGGGTCTGGTTATCTGGATTTTGCGATCTTTACGATCGGGTTCCAATCTTTCCCGCTCGGCCTGAAAATTCTTGCGAACCTGCCACACTTTGCACTCGGCGGTTTCGCTCTGGCAGCAAGCTTTTGGGGACGTGAGAAGTTTGTAAGGGAGAGCCAACGTGAAGCTTCTTAAACGGCTCTCCATCGGCGTTTTATGTTTGGTTCTGGTCATTGGTGTTGGTGCTGCAGCGCCCATTCTATACGTGGAGCAGGCCTGCACGTCACCACAAGTTGCCGATAACTACCAGAGTCTACTGGAGCCTGCTCACAGGCGCGAGGAAGCCCGCAGTTTTCTGACTTACCCGGAATGGCACATTGTTTATGCTTATGAGGACTATGCCGCCACACTCGCAAACGGCATGCCGCACGATTTCAACTATCTGAATGCCATTGGCAGCTTCTGGTCCAGTTTGTGTGCGCTGAAGAGTGAAGCGGATACGCGGGGGGCGGCTCAGTTTGACACCAAAGCCACCATCTACACCATCGGGGTTAGCTTCTCCTTCGAGATGCTGATGAAAGCGGCCTATGAAGAGACTTTGGGCAGGCTGGCAGCAGCGACCAGCACGAACAATGCGTCGTTGCAGGACCAGCTTGAGTACAGCGTTTCAGCAGACTATGCCAAATTCCTCCACCAGACACCCTGGTATAGGTTTGACTTCGAAGGCGCGCGTCAAAAACTCAACGCCGCAACAACCGATGATGGCGTACGGAGTTGGGAACGGTGGTTTGCATTGAATCTGGAGTGGTGGGCAAAGGCGCAGTACGCCAAAGCCATAGCGGCTGCGGTGGACACGATTGGTCATGATGAATTGACCATGCAGTCCGTCATCAGCAGTCCGGGTAGCCAAGATGTTCTTTCAGAGTATGATCTAGCGGTGGTTAAACAGCTTGATGATAAACTCATTATTCAGACGCCCCGGTATCGCAAGTTCACTGAGCTTGTGCTTCGCCTTTCGCAAGACGGCGTCATGTTCCACGAGATTGCTGGCAACGATGACATTTTAATGTCTGCGCTTACTGGAGGTTCCGCAAAAAAACCGAGTTTGTCAGCGGCTTCCATCCTGTCTGAAACCGATAGGAATACGGGCAATCAGCAGAGATTGCTGATAGAATCAAAGGTTCCAGCTCTATCGCGGACACTTCAGGAACTGGCGCAGCAAGGCGTCATTGTTGAGCACATTTACGATTACTAGCGGAACTCTGGTTTGCACAAGTCAAAGCAAATAGCTCTTATCCTCGTTCTCATCGGATTGGCATGGGGCGCCATCGGGCTCGCCGTGCCAATCCTTGGCAATGCAGATGAAGTGGCTGTGCCCTTTCCGCAAAACCTACAGATGGAACTGCTTCCGGCTTCAGTCAGGATTCTGAGTTACGACGATAAGATCGCGGTGTTTGCGAGTGAAGAACCACAGCTTGCCTCCCACCTTTACGAGGCTGGCGCCTGGGCGGTACTTCCCTCTTCAAACGGCAGCTGTATTAATCTCTCAGAGATTTCTAAACCAAATCGCAAGCGCCCTCCCCCTGCCAACGCAGGACTCTCAGGCAACTGATTGGATTGTTGGTAAATTAGTCAGCGTAACAGTTCTCAGATTGCAAACTTATGCTTACGCTACAATTTACCGAATTAAATTTTCAGGAAAAAATGGCTGGGGTGGTAGGATTCGAACCTACGGTACACGATACCAAAAACCGTTGCCTTACCACTTGGCTACACCCCATCGCTGTGTGTGGGGCGGGTTATAGCTTTATGATTTGGAATAGGCAACCACTCAATTTCTTTTTGCTGTGAGAAACTTACAAGTGTTCCACAGGTGAGCATAAAAGCGGATTGTGTGAGTGCTGGAACTGGCCTGTTGCCTCGAGCTATTGCCTTTGTAAATTCTTATCTGAAAACCGCTTATCTCTTTTTCTTGGAGCGTTGAAACCTCCCAGAATTCTGCCGTTTTGAGGGTTTCACCTGTCAGACAGCACTAAGAGGTCGGGTCAGGTTCACCGTTTCCTTTTGGCAATTCCTCCGCTTTATCATCGGGTTGTGGCAGTTTGGAACGATCTTGTGCGATGAGCATGTAGACGTTGGGGACAACGAACAAGGTGAAGAGTGTTCCGATGGAAAGACCAGTCGCAATTACCAGTCCCATGTTGAAACGAGAGGCTGCGCCTGCTCCGCTTGCCAGCACCAGCGGGATCACTCCAAGCACCATGGCGGCGGTGGTCATCAGGATGGCGCGCAGGCGGATTTGCAGGGCGCCAATCACAGCTTCACGTTTGGATGCACCCTGATTTTCCTGAAGTTCGCGGGCAACCTCTACAATCAAAATGCCGTGCTTGGAGATCAGGCCCATAAGCGTGATGATGCCAACCTGCGTGTAGATGTTAATGCTGGCGCCGCCCAACCCGATGTTGATGAAGAACAGAGCCCCTGCGATGGACATAGGGACCGAGATGAGAATGATGATCGGGTCGCGGAAGCTTTCGAACTGAGCTGCAAGCGTCAGGAAGATGATGAGCAAGGCAAAGGCAAAAGTAACGACAAAACCGCTGCTTTCCTGCTCAAACTGGCGCGACTGTTGAGCATAGTCGACATCATAACTTTCTGGCAGTTCTTCTGCTGCAATTTGTTGCAGGACTTGCAAGGCCTCGGCCAAAGGCACGCCAAAACTGGGCACGCCGGAGAGTGTCATGGAGTTTAGCTGCTGGAAGTGCGGGATGAACTCTGGCGTAACCTCCATATCCAACGTTGCAACGCTGGAGAGCGGCACGATTGTACTGCGCGGGGCATTGCTGCTTGTGTTCGTTCCTGATGCTCCTGCTGCCGACGCACTGGCGGCAGAGCTGGGTGACGAGGTTCCGCTTTGCGCCGCACTGCTGACAGCTGCACTGCTTGGAGATGCAGAGCTGTTTGGCACCCGAATATAGGTATCCAACAGTTGTTCCGGATTGAGGCGATCATACTGAATGATTTGCGGGATGACCCTGTAAGAGCGGCCATCAAAATCGAAGTAGTTGATGTAACCACCACTCATGAGCGCTGTGAGGGATTGTCCTACATCCTGCAAGGTGAGGCCTAGCTCGGCAACGCGGTCACGGTCGATGTTGATTTTGCCCTGCGGTTTATCGATCTTCAGATCCTTATCAATGAAGATAAACTTGCCGGTGGCCTGTGCCTTTTCCAGTATTTGAGATCCAACGACATTGAGTTTGTCGACGGGTTGGGTGGTTTTGATGACAAACTGCACAGGCAAGCCGCTGCTGCCCGGTAAGGGTGGGTTTTGGAACATCACGGTTTTGAAGCCTGCCACACCCTCCATTGGGGGCTGCATGGCGTATTGCAGCTCAGTGGCGGTCCTGGTGCGCTCATCCCATGGAGTGAGCAGCACGCCTGAGAGTACGCTGGAAGAGAGAACCAGCTGGAACACGCCTTCAACCTCAGAATATTTCTGGGCGATGCGATAGATCTCTTCTGTGTAGAGCATCTTCTGCTGCAAGGTGGCCGAAGGCGCTGGTGTTGACTGGGCCAGAACAAGGCCCTGATCTTCCTGCGGTGCCAACTCTTGCTGCGAGGTGGAATAGAGCACTGGGATACTGGAGAGGATCAGAAAGGCAAAGGTGAGCACGACCAGTCTGTTGTCCAGTGAGGCTTCCAAGGCGCGCAAGTAGCGTTTGCGGAACCGGTCGTAGATATCATCAACCGTGCGGGTCATGGCATCATCCCAGCCTGAGGTCTCCTGTGATCTCGCTTTCAGGATCTTGGAGCTCATCATGGGTGTCAAAGTGAGCGCTACAATGGCTGAAATGGTCACCGAACCAACCACTGTGAAGGCGAATTCTGTAAACAGGGCTCCCGTCAAACCGCCCTGAAAGCCAATGGGGGCATACACTGCTACAAGCACGACCGTCATCGCGAGAATGGGTCTGCCGAGATCTTGTCCGGCCTGAATAGCAGCCTGAAACGGGGTACTGCCTTCCGAGATGTGTCGTTCCACGTCCTCCACCACGATAATTGCATCATCCACCACGAGGCCGATGGCGAGCACCAGGGCCAAGAGTGTGAGCAGATTGATGGAGTAGCCCAAAACCAGCATGATGAAGAAGGTGCCTATGAGCGATAGCGGGATCGCGATGATGGGAATGGCCACCGTGCGCAGGGAGCCGATGAAGAGGAAGACCACGAAGGTTACGATCACTAATGCTTCAAGAAGGGCGCTGATTACCTCATCAATTGCGGCGTTGATAAAGAGACCGGAGTCGTAGACAATCCGTGCTTCCAGTCCCGGGGGCATTCCATTTTGGATTTTGGGCACGACCTGACGTACTTGGTCCAACATGGCAAGCACGTTTGCGGCTGGCGCGGCCTGCACCCCAATATACACGGCCACCTTGCCGGAATAGAGCACAGCCAGATTATAATCTTCTGACCCCAGCTCCACTCTGCCCACATCACGCAGGCGAATGATCGCACCATCACTTTCTGCCACAGCAAGCTGACGGAAATCTTCAACATCTGTCAGATTGGTGTTGGCAGTGAGTTCCACCTGCACCATCTGGCCCTTGGTGTTGCCTACGCCGGAGATAAAGTCATTGCGGGCCAGAGCATTTGCGATGTCTGTGCCAGTGAGGCCATAGGCAGCCAGTTTATCCGGATACAGCCAGGCGCGGATTGCAAAGCGTTTTTCGCCAATAAGTTCGGCGGTTTGAACTCCGTTGATCGCCTGTATTTGAGGCTGAACAACACGGACGATGTAGTCCGTGAGCTGGTTACGGTCGATCACGTCGGATGTGAAACCGATGTACATAGCATCGATGGTCTCACCGATTTGAATTGTGAGTACCGGGTTCTGCGTTTCCTGCGGCAGCTGGTCCAGCACCGAACTGATGTGAGTGTTGATCTCCGTAAGGGCTTTGTCCGCGTCGTAATTGAGCACCAGATTGACTGTGATGGTACTGACCGTGCTGGCACTGGTCGAGGTCATGTAGTCGATGCCGTTGGCCTGCGCGATTGCTTCTTCCAGCGGGGTGGTGATGAAGCCCGCGACAGTCTCAGCGCTGGCGCCGAACAAGGTGGTTGAAATGGTGATGACAGCGTTTTCCGTCTTTGGATACTCCAACACCGGTAGTAAGAAGATTGCGCGCAAGCCCAGCGCCAAAATCATCAGGCTGATGGTGGAGGCCAGAACGGGGCGACGAACATAAATTTCTGTGAAACTGTTCATGGCCCACCTATTGCTCTACGGGTTTCGGGTCAGGGTCATTGAGTGGCAGCACTGAGTTGTCGATGACGACCTTGGAGCCATTGCGGAGCTTGAGCTGCCCTGCACTCACTACGAGTTCATCCACCTTAAGACCTTTTGAAATCACGATCTGGTCACCTCGTTTTGCACCGACCTCGATGAAGCGCTGCTTGGCAGTGTAGACAGGTTTATCCATGTGCTTTTCGTCGGTCTTAGTCAGCACATAAACGTTGACCCCATAGGAGTTGTAGGTGATTGCCGTTTGCGGCACTGTGACCTGCTCTTTTGGCGCAGATATCACTGTTTGCACATCGACGAACATGCCCGGGATCAGTTCTTTATTCGGATTTGCAAAGCGACCACGTACTCTGGCGTTGCCGTTGTTGATGTCAACCTGCGCATCTATGGCAACCACTTTGCCTTTGATGGACTTTCCCGGATAGGTATCAGCCGAGACCTCAATTTCCTGAGCGCGCTTGATGGTGCCCAGAAAGCGCTGGGGGATGTAAAAATCAACGAAGAGATCATCAAGCTGCTGAAGGTTGACGTAGGGCTGGGCCACATTGAGATACTGGCCAACGCTAACCTGGCGGATGCCCAAACGGCCTGAGAATGGAGCACGGATGTTTTTCTTGGCAATGATCGCAAGCTGGTCTTGCACTTGTCCCTGAAAGTCTCTCAGGCTCGACCAGTCGGAATCGATCTGCTGTTTGCTGACGGCGTTGACTTTGTATTGCTTCAGGTCTCTGTCCAGTGTTTGACGCGCCAGAGTTTCCTGAGCCTGTAAGGACTTTAGTTGCGCAATCTCCTGTGTGGTATCCAACTCAATCAGCAGCGCGCCTTTCTGGACGTCCTCACCAGATGCGAAGTTGATATGGGTCACCGTACCGGGAAGTTCAGGCGACAAATCAGTACCCATGATTGCTACAAGCGTGCCAACTGCCGAGACTTTTTCGGTCCAGAGTTGTTTGGTGGATTTGTAGGAGGAGACGGTCTCGATCTTGTTTTGCAGACCTGACACGACCTTCCCAAGTATTCTGGATTTGTAGAGCTGAAATCCGTAGAGCCCACCAAACGCTATACCGACGCAAATCAGCATAATGATCATGTGTTTTTTGGTGTTGGGCTTTTTGCGTTCATTCATGGCTGGTTCACCGGCTGAATCTGTTTGCGATTGAACGGCGGGACAGCCGAGATGATGGTCAGAGGTCTTCCATCCCTTATTGGTGCGGCATTGGGACGGTTCCACCACCCTCCGCCGAGCGCAAAGAACAGTGCGACAGTGTCTGTGAAACGTGCGGCTTGTGCCTGCACCAGATTTATCTTCGCTTGCTGATAGGTTTGGACTGCAAGCAGCAGTGTTGTGAGATCGATAGCGCCTAAATTGTACTGTTGCTGGGTCAGGCGCAGGCTCTTTCTGGCAGAGCGTTCGGCTGCAAGACTGGCCTTCAGGGCGCGGGCATCATTCTTCAAAGCGCTGACCGCATTGGAGGTGTCGCCAAATGCGGTCAGCACAACCTCGCGATAATTAGCGGCAGAGGACTCGAACGCTGCAACCGCAGCTTTACGCTGACTGTTGAGCGCTCCAGCATCAAACACGGTTTGAGCTACGGATGTTGTTATTTGCCAGGCACCCGTTCCGGAGAAGAACAGACGGTTGAACACGTCGGAGTCGTTGCCCACGTTGCCGGTAATCTGGAAGCTTGGGAGCTGGTTGGCTAATGCAACACCGATGTTGGCACTGGCTTGCCAGAGTTGCGCCTCAGCAGAGCGGATGTCTGGCCTTCGCGCTACGAGCTGCGAAGGCAAGCTTAGCGGCAGTTTTCTTGGCAGTTTCAGATCAGAGAGATCAAACTCCTTCACGATGTCCTGGGTGGGGTAGAAGCCGCCCAACGTTTTGATCTGATTTTTCTGCACCACCAATTGTTGCTGGAGTGGTGGCAAAGTCGCCTTGGTTTGCTCAAGCGTTGCCAGTTGTTGCAGGACCTGACTTTCATCCACGCCGCCTAACCTGAACTGTGCTTGGAGAATGGAGAGTTGCCGCTGTTGTGCCTTGATTATCTCTTCAGTTGCGCGGATCTGACCTCTGAGTGAGGCTTCCAAAATGACGGCATTCAACAGGTTGGATGTGAGCGTCAGGTGTGCTGCCTCGACCTGAAACTGCGAGTACTGAATGTTAGCGACCTGAGATTCAATGTTCCGGCGTGTGCCCCCCCAAACATCAAGTGTATAGGAGATGGCCAATGACAAGCTGTAGGTCGTGAAGAAAGGGTTCAGGTTCGCAACAATCTCACTTGCTCCGCCGCCACCTATGGGGAACTTCTGTCTGTTACGGCTTGCATTGCCAGTGACGGTTGGGTAGAGCCCAGCACCAGCCACATAGGCATTTTCCTGTGCCTGTCTGAGATTGGCTTCTGCCTGCGCAATTGTGGGACTGTTGGCGACGGCAAGGCTGACATACGTGTTGAGGGCATTTGACTCAAACAACTCCCACCATTCGCCTGGCAGATCTCTTTGGGTAGAGAAGGATTGAGAGGCTCCGCCTTGTATGTCTGCGGACACAGTTGCTCCGGGATCATTGCGGGTAAACTTGGCTTCTGGTGAGAGCTCTGGCCTTTTGAAATCCGGGCCTACCATGCAGGCTGACAGCAGGAAGAACAGCATAAGAGAGGAACGCCGACGCACCGTAGGCGCAGGAGAACTCCTCGTCTTGCTACAAAAACCGAACCAGACACTCAACAGTGGTGCTCCAATGACCTGTATCTATTGTTAGCGGAGAACGAAGCTGTACGCACACTCAAACACTGGCCAAGAACACGGCTGACCTTATGGTACTTGATGCAGATTTTGCAGGTCAAACACGCTTGTGGTCTGTGCCGGGTTATCCCACGTTAATGACGTGAGGCACCCTATTTTACCTAGTTATATTAACTAGTTAGGCTGAAAATTCCATGGAGGTCACTCTTAGTGCAGATCTGTGACACGCTCAGAAATCATGGAGAGGAGCAGTTTCTCATAGGCATCAATTGCACGTTCCTGAGAGAAATCACGTGCTCTGGTGGCCAAAGTGTCGTCAGATCTGTCGCATTTCACTGCGGCGAGGATCGCTTCTGATAGTTTGTCCGCATCACCTGATGGAACGAGCCAGCCATTGCGGACATCGCTGAGCACTTCGCGGGCACCAGCGCCACTGTCGAGCGCTATGATGGGTGTTCCCAGGGCCATTGCACGCACCAACTCGCCGGACACGCTGTCTTGTTGAGATGTTGAGACATACACATTGGCTGCTCTAAGGAACCTCTCCGGTTTGACGACTTCGCCCGGCATGGTGACGATATCATCGAGTGCCAGATTGGATGCCAGCAGCTGGAGTTCTTCCTGCTCCTCTCCCTTACCCAACAGATACGCCCGCAGATTATCCTTGTAACGGCTGAGTGCCATGGCGCGGAGGAGTTGGTGATGGGCATTGCGACTGGACGGGGCCCCGACGCTTATCACCTTGCTGGTGCCGTGCGTTTCGAACCACTCCTCTTTAATCGGCTCTGCTGCCGTTTCAAACACATTCATTTCGACAAGAGGATTGTAGATGACACTGATCTTTTCTTTGGGCACCTGCTCGCAAAGATCAACGACATGTTCGATAGACTTGAGCGTACAGATCACCCGCTCTGCTTCACTGTAAATCAGCGGCACTGCTATGGTGGCTGCGCTCTTTTGGGTTTTCAGTGCGAGACGATCTGAAATGTTAACCGACGAATGGAGCGTGATCGCCACAGGCACCTTCAAACGCGAGCGTGTCTTGACCGCGGACAGACAAGCTATGTTACTGCCTGTGCCGTGAGAGAGAATGATATCCGGCTTCTCTTTCTCGACCAGTCTGGCAACCCCTGCTGCTGCGGCTGCAGCTCTGGCCTTTTCCAGAAAGACCGGCGTAATTCGCGGTGAGTAGTGGGAAAGGTCTCTTGGTTTGCCCGTCAGAGTGATCAGAGTGATGTTGTGTTGACGCGCAGCAAGGCCGTTGGAGACCACCTCGGTGATCTCAGTAATGTCTTCATCAAGGAAGCTTTCCTGTACTATAAAGAGCTTCATGACGCGCCCCCGGCCCACCGGTCGAACAGATGCGCCTCCAGACACTCGAAAATCTGGTTTTAAGAGCACGCACCGAAGCTCAATCTAGAAATCTACGGTGTTGTTCTCAATCTGGTTGATTTGATACCCAATTATCTCCCAATGCATTTATCAGGGTAATTCTCTACTTGGCACCCTATCTCCTGTGTATCTGGATCTGTCTGCACAAGCTTAGTGGTTTTAGTGGTTTCTACCGTGAGTATGAAAAAGAATCACATTGTTGCAGCACAATGCTTTTTTCTGCGTCCCAGTGTTGATTTACCCTTTAAAAATTAGGTACTCCCGCCTATTGTGCGCGGCAGCAAATTCAGTTCAAACGTGTAGATTAAGCCTCTTATGAACACCAAGGCCAACTATGTGCTCACCCTTTCCTGCGGAGACAGAAAAGGGATCGTGGCAGCGGTTGCAAACTCAATCGCTTCTCAAAACTGCAACATCTGTGAAAGCGCTCAGTACGGCGATGCAGAGACAGATCGCTTTTTTATGCGCATCTCTTTCAACGCACCGGACGGGATGATCAAAGAACAGTTTGAAGAGGGCTTTGGCCCTGTTGCAACCGGCTATGGTTTTGACTGGAAGGTGCATGATCTTTCCAAGAAACCTCGTGTTCTGGTGCTGGTCTCACAGATGGGGCACTGTCTGAACGACCTGCTCTACCGCAACTCCACTGGACAGCTGCCGATGGATCTTGTGACGGTTGCTTCCAACCACACTAAGTATCAGTCCCGCGTTGAGCATGAGCAGATTGCCTTTCACTATCTGCCAGTGACCAAAGAGACCAAAGCGGAACAGGAAGTCCAGATTGTTGATTTGGTAGAGCGCGAAAACATCGATCTGGTGGTGCTCGCGCGTTACATGCAGATTCTCTCCAATGAGCTCTGTGAGAAGCTTGCAGGCAAGGTGATCAATATCCACCACTCTTTCCTGCCAAGTTTTATAGGTGCAAAACCGTATCACCGGGCCCATGCACGCGGCGTCAAGATGGTTGGTGCCACCGCGCACTATGTGACCGCAGACCTTGACGAAGGACCAATCATCGAGCAAGACGTGAGCCGGGTTGAACACTTCCATTCGGTGAACGAACTCATCGCCCAGGGGCGTGATACGGAAAGTCAGGTTCTTGCTCGTGCTGTCCGCTATCATCTGGAGCACCGAATTCTCCTTAACGGTGACCGTACCGTGATCTTTAAATAGGACTTGCCATGAGTGAGGCTCTTATTATCGACGGCAAAGCCATTGCTGCATCTGTAACCGACGAGATTGCTGCGCGTGCTGCACGGCTTGAATCTGAGACAGGTATCAAGCCGGGGCTGGCTGTTGTGATTGTGGGTGAAGACCCTGCCAGTCAGGTTTATGTACGCAACAAGGGCCGAACCGCGAAAGCATGTGGTTTCAACTCCGTCACGCACACACTTTTAGCTGATGTGAGTGAGGAAGAGCTTCTGGCTCTCGTGTCATCATTGAACGAGGATGAAACCATTCACGGTATTCTGGTTCAGCTGCCTCTGCCAAAGCACATCAGTGAGAATAAGGTTCTTGACCTTATCAAGCCTGAGAAAGACGTTGATGGGTTTCACCCGATCAATGTTGGTCTATTGGGCAGCGGCAATACGGACCGCGCGCTTGTGCCATGCACTCCTGCGGGCAGCGTGCTGCTGGCAAAGAAAGCGCTTGGCGATAACCTTTCCGGCAAAACGGCTGTGATCGTCGGGCGTTCCAACATTGTGGGCAAGCCGATTGCTCAATTGCTGTTGCAAGAGCATTGCACCGTGACGATTGCGCATTCCCGCACAAAAGATCTGCCCGATGTGGTTCGTTCTGCAGACATCGTTATTGCTGCAGTGGGGCGTCCGCAGATGATCAAGGGTGATTGGCTGAAGCCGGGCGCAACTGTCATTGACGTGGGCATCAACCGCATTCCTGCACCTGAAAAGGGCGAAGGCAAGACCCGTCTGGTGGGTGATGTGGCATTTGATGAAGCCCTCGGCCATACAGCTGCCATCACACCTGTTCCACGTGGTGTGGGACCTATGACCATCGCGATGTTGATGAGCAATACTCTGACTGCTGCACGCCGCCTGATGGGACTGGACGAAGAGCCACCGCTCTTTGAGGCCCTGAACAGTTAGAGCATTGCGCCAGCCAGACAAACATTCTCTGTTTTCAGGCGCGCTTGTTCAGCTGAAATAGATTTATTGATAAGGCTCCGAAACATCTTCGGGGCCTTTCTTATTTGTAGTGATGTTTAAGTTCAGAATGCGACTGTGCTTTGCAGCAGTTTGTTTTATTTGCATTCTCCCGGCCCAATGTTCCTTTCAGCACATCGCAGGTACTGGTGACTCGCTAGCTTCCTCTCAAGCACCGGTATTGAGGGCATACATGATGCAAAACGTGGACCGTATCGTCCCAGTTATTCGCGAGACGCTTGGTCTGCCAGAGTTGATGTTTGATGAGGCCGGGCATGTGGCACTTCTTTTTGAAGGCAGCTTTTCTGGTGTGATGAGCCGCATTGACGGCAACAATCTGGAATTCAGTTTTTATCTGCCGGACCTGGACATCAACCAGCCTCACATCCTGAAAGCAATGCTTGCTGCAAACTGCCTTGGCACATCAACCGCAGCGGGACGTCTGGCCATTGATGAGGACAAGATGCAGGCGCTTTATTGCGAGCGTTGGAGCCTTTTTGATGTGCACGCCGATACGATTCCAGAGCGGCTGATTGATGTGGTTTCGACAGCCGCCTTTTGGCTTACTGAAGGCACAAACACCTTACTTCAGAATGACTTCGTATAAACGCGTAATGCCGATTTTGAGTGCTGAAAAGAACAGAGTAGCCACCAGAGAAATACTAGTCTGACCTTAACAGCAGGAAATGTTTAAGCAGCACGGTTTGGTCTGCTTCAGAAAAGTCGAGAAAGCAATGCGTCAACTACTGGATGAACTCTTCAACGAGATCGGACGAAGAATTGGCCTTGATGGTCTGTCTTTGGATGAAGACAACACGCTTCTGCTTGGATTGGAGCAAGAGCTCTTCATGACCGTGCAGTGGCGCGATGAGACGCAGACGCTGTTGTTCAATGCAGTGTTGTGTATGCAGCCTTGCAATGATCTGGAAAAGCTACAGGCCCTCATGCAGACGAACTGTGTTCTGACACACGGGTACGGCATGAGCTTCAATCTTGACCCTGCGACAGACCATATCAACCTGTCTCAAGTAGTTAGCATTACTGATAAATCTTCCTTCACGCTGCAAGAGAAGCTGGAGCTGTTCATTAGCACGTCTGCCGCCTGGCATGAACGATTGAACAGCACGGCACCTCTTCAAATGGACTGGCAACATTCCGCCAGTGCTGCAGCCGAGTCTTCTTTTGAAACATTGGGTATGAGAGTATGACCAATATTAGCCTTGCACATTTTCAAAGCGCAGCCGAAAGCGCTGCAATAAGCGGTAACCTGAACCAGAAGCTGACTGTTACAGACAGTGGCGATCTGCAAACACGCGAAGCAAGTTCCAGCCTCGCCGGAAAGTTGGTTTCCTGGCACAAGCTGAGCTCTTCTGAAGGCACTGCAAAAGCTCAGGATCAGGGCGCATTTCGCACTGCCCTGCAAGATAAGTTTGGCAAGGAACTTGGCGATCAGGCTTACAAGCATGCCTGCTCCGCTTGCGGTTACACAGATGGCAAGGCCCACAGCCTGACGGCAAAGCAGATTTCAACTGGTATCGACTTCGCTGTAAGGCAAGACCTGCAAAAGCAACTGGCTGAAGCGCAGAACAAGGGTATCGTTGAGCATTTTGAAGAGAACCCAGAGCTACTATTGAGCGAAGGCGTGACCCGCAAATCAGGTAAGAAAACTGAAATTGAGGGACTTATCGCCAATAGAAAAGCTGAAGGATTTGACGGCATTTGTGAACATACTCTTGCTGGCGTGTTTAAGCAAAATCTCAGAGATAACCTGACTGATACAGAGTCTGAAAAAGTGCTCGATTTTGTGAAGGCATACGATCCTAAACTCAGTAATCTGCCTGCATTGAATGAGCTGCCAGACTCCATTCAAGGCGCAGTAAAGCTGTCCAAAATGGTGCTCGGTCATCAAGAGGAAAATAGGATGAATGCTAATAACATCGGCATCGTATTTGGGCCTAACATCGCGAAAGATGACGGCATAGATCCTATGGCAGCACTTACTCTCAATCAGGTGAAGACCCAGTTCTTCACTGCACTGATTAACCGCGCTGATTAACAGTCGGCACTCAAACAAAAAAAGGCCGCTGAGAAGAGAACTCAGCGGCCTTTTTTGTATCTTACTGGCTGAATTACTTGCTCAGTTTTTCAGCCATAATCTGGATTGTTTTGACATACACACCTGCACGGTTCCAAGAGCGGATCACCTCGTAGTTAGGTGTGCCCGGTCCCCAAGATTGACCCGGCTGCCAGCCGTAAGACATGAGGAAATGTGCAGTGGAAGCCAAAGTATCTGAGGTGTTGTACAGCAGATCCCGTTTGCCATCGCCGCTGTAGTCAATCGCGAACTTGATGTAGGAGGATGCGAGGAACTGGGTCTGGCCCAACTCGCCTGCCCAAGCGCCCTTCATTTCACTTGGCTTCAAATCACCCTTCTGGACGATGAGCAGCGCATGATAGAGCTCGTTGCGGAAGAAATCAGCACGGCGGCAATCATAAGCCAAAGTTGCCAGAGAGCGTATGGTGCTCATATTGCCTATGCCGCGACCATAACCAGTCTCAAGACCCCAGATGGCGGTGATGATCTCACGCGGAACACCAAATTCATTCTCGATGCGAGTGAAAAGCCGGTTGTGCTTTTTCATCAACTTGCGGCCCTTGTTAATGAGCGCATTGTTGACGCGGAGCTTGTAAAATTCGTCAAAGCTGAGTTTGAAAGATTTCTGGTTCCGGTCATACCCAATCACCTTGCGGTTATAGGTTATGCCATTCAAGGATCTGTTCAAAGTTGCCTTTGAAATGCCCTGAGACTGGAGTGTTTTTTTGTAGGACGCCAACCAGCGGTCAAAGCCTGCCCCTGTATCGCCACAGGTTGCGGCTTGAGCAGAAGACACGCCTAGCAACACCAGACCAGCGCCAAGTAATAGCCCAGCTTTTCTGGTTTTGAACTTAACCTTGTCAATAAATGATTCGAACACCCCAAACTCCTGCATGTTCACTAAGCAATTTTGATCGTTATAACGAATAAAAGTAGCCAAATTGGCGGATAACTGAAAATTTTTGCAGTCCTAATATATTTATTCGCATTTTAACCTTGATCCTAACACCGGCATGTGTCCAACTAAAGGCCGTACACATAACTGTTTTCAACATGCCTGATCGTTTTGGACAACCTATAGGCGCATAATTAAGGACAAGCTAACACTTAGCTGGACTTACGCAGGGGAAGTTATGCACTTAGACGTTCACCTCAATGAGGTGAGTCTCCAGGTTGGGATTTAGTGGTGAAGACGGACTTGGGGACAGGGCAACGTGAAGGTTTCCCATTGGGATATAACGGAGGAATGGGTATGAAATCCATCAAAACCATCGCTGCAACCGCAGTATTGGCAGCAGCAATGAGCACAACTGCTATGGCAGCGGACTTTAAGCCTGCAGTTATCTTTGACATGGGCGGCAAGTTCGACAAGTCATTCAACGAAGCTGCTTATAATGGTGCTGAGGCTTTCAAGGCTGAGACCGGTATCGAGTATCGCGAATTTGAGATCTCCAACGCTTCTCAGCGTGAGCAGGCTCTTCGCAACTTCGCTCGCCGTGGCATGAACCCAATCGTAGCGATGGGCTTTGCGCAGGCTGCTCCAGTTGAAAAAGTTGCTAAAGAATTCCCAGATGTAAGCTTTGCTATCATCGACTCTGTTGTAGATCTGCCAAACGTACGTTCTGTTGTCTTTAAAGAGCAGGAAGGTTCTTACCTTGTTGGTATGATGGCAATGCTCTCATCCGAGACCGGCAAGGTTGGCTTTGTGGGCGGCATGGACATTCCGCTGATCTCCAAGTTCTCCTGTGGTTACAAGCAGGGCGCACTGACCACCAACAAAGACGGTGAAGTCTTCGCAAACATGACTGGTACTACTCCAGCTGCATGGAACGATCCGGTTAAAGGTGGTGAGCTTGCTAAGTCTCACTTCGCACGTGGCGCAGACGTAATCTTTGCTGCTGCCGGCGGCACCGGCCTTGGTGTTCTTCAGGCAGCTGTTGATGAAGACAAGAAGTTCATCGGCGTTGACTCCAACCAGAACCATCTGGCTCCAGGCAAAGTGCTGACCTCCATGGTTAAGCGCGTTGACGTGGCTGTTGCAAATGCATTCATGGATGCAAAAGAAGGCAATTTCACCACCGGCATCCAGTCTCTTGGCCTTGCTGAAGACGGTGTTGGCTACGCAATGGACGAAAACAACGCTCCACTGGTTAGCGAAGAAATGAAAGCAGCTGTTGAAGCAGCTCGCGCAGACATCATTTCCGGCAAAATCACCGTTCATGACTACATGAGCGACATGGCTTGCCCATACTAAGATTTGCTTAGTATGCTGGCTTAGGTCAGAGATTAGCCCCTGCCTGAACACAGGCAGGGGCTTTTTTATGCTCTACCCCACCATTGGCCTTGGGGCTTGTATATCTTCCAGATGTTCGATTGATGCTTTCAGAAGAGATATCGCTTCTTCAAAGTGCTTATGATGCGCGATCGTTGACAGGCTGACCCGCAATGCGTTGATGTCCGTGCGCGGCATAGCCTGAAAATTGCGATGTGATAGCACTTCCACGCCTCTCAAAAGAGCCGCTTGTGCCACCAGCTCCGCACTTTGCTGCTGGGGGAGTTGCAGCCATGTGAAGAGTTTCTCCTCACCCCCTTGCAGCGTGTTGTCCGGAAACACCTCTTTTATGTACTGATAGCGCTGTCTGAGAACTTCTCGTTTTCTTTGCAGTGTTTCTTGCAGTTCCCCACCTGTAATCCATCTGGACACGATCTCTACATTGAGCGGGGCTGCCATCCATGTGCTCTCGCCGATGGCGTTGGCAAAAGCCGTTTTGACATTGCCCGGCACATGGATGTAGCCGGTGCGCAACCCGGCTGACATGACTTTGGACGGGGAGCCAATCAGGACAGTGTTCTCGGGCACCAGCTCCAAGAAGCTCTTCTGCTTGCAAGAAATGAAGGGCGTATAGGGATCGTCCTCAATGACGGTGAGGTTGTGCTTTTCAATCACAGTTGCCAGTCGCTGGCGCTCGGCGTTACTCAAGGTATGAGTTGTCGGGTTTTGTGCGTTCGGTATCAGAAAGACGCCGCGGATATCATGTTTGGTGCAAGCATCCTCCAGCGCCTCAGCAGACATAGCCCCCATATGCCCGTTCTCATCCCGTTCAGCTTCGATGGGTACAATTTGCAGGCCCAGAGCCGGGAGAACAGACAGAATGGGCGGATAGATCATCTCGTCTACTGCAATGGCATCGCCTCGGTTGAACATAGCCAACATGGCGATCTGAATGCCGTGTTGCGCCCCGCATGTAACCAGTGTCTGGCTGGCATTTGCCGGAGCACCATAAAACTCTGAGAGAAACTGAGCGCCTATCTCCCGATGATAGAACGTTCCCTCAGACGGGCCATATTCGTTCAGGGAGTTGACCAGAGGATCATCGCTCAATTGCCTGAGCATTTGGCCAAGATCCGGGTTGAGGTGTGCCAGACCCAAGTTGCGAGCTAAATCATAGCTCTGAATGCCTTCTGTATTGGGCATCAGCATCAGTGGTGAATGCACATTTGCCGTCTTGGCAATGAATGTGCCCCTGCCCGTTTCTCCGCGCACCAGTTTTCTACGCTCAGCCTCGGCATAAGCCCGCGTGATTGTACCAAGCGTTACTCCAAGCTGATAGGCGAGCTCGCGCTGAGGCGGAAGCTTGTCACCTTCCACAAGGCGGCCAGTTTGAATGTCTTGTTCCAAAGCCGTTGCAATACTTAGGTATTTTGGGCTTGAGAGCTTGTTTGGGTCAGGCTTCCACATTGTATTCATAACAATAAAGAGATTGATAGATACGATCGATACAATAATTTAGCACATCGTGTAGATTGTATCAATTGACTGGAATAACAATATGGATTGGGCAACGCTCAGCGCATTCGCGATTTTTGTAGCCATTATGACCGGCACTCCGGGACCGGGAAACCTCACCTTCATGGCGATTGGTGCCAGCGCGGGTTATCGCACTGCCTTTCCGGTGATCATTGCGGCAGAGCTGGGCAGCCTCCTGCTCAATCTCTGTGTAGCTTTCGGATTGGGGCAATTGATGGCGCGCGGGGGGCTGATGGTCAATGCCTTCAAGTTTGCCTCGATGGCCTACATGACATACCTAGCCTGGCGCATTGTGCAGCTGAACATCAAGCCGAAGGGCGAAGTTAGCCTTCCGACATTCTGGGAAGGACTGCTCATTCACCCACTCAGCCCTAAAACATGGGCGATGAGTCTCGTGGCGTTTACCAGTTTCTTTGCGGCCAACGGAATGGGACTTTACGAGAACGCGGCCATTCTGACTGCCGGTTTTTTGATCGGCGGTATGATCTCTCACAGTGTGTGGGCAATGGTTGGGGTTTCAATTCTTAAGGTGATTGGTGAAGGCGCTTTGATGCGTGGCATCACAATAGCCATGGCTATCGCGATGCTTGCAGCAACTGCATGGTCCTTGTTGCTTTAGAGGCGTCACTGGTGGCGCGAGGCTAGCGCTGCCAGTGTTCCTTCTAATATACGCTCCACTTTTGGGCGATCTGCCCGCTCCATGATGCCGATAATGGGCGCCTGCGTTTTACCTTCATGATCCAGAATGGTCGCACCGCGGGCAAACTCTCCACCTGTTTCAACGAGTACGCCGCAAACAATGGTTCGGGCGATGACCTCAGAGTCCAGTAGTGCAGCAGCGGCCAATGGATCAGGCAGGATGAGAAGATCTTCATGGTACCACGTCTTGCCGCGCTCTCGCATGAACGCGCACATATGCTCCGCAAACTTAGCCGGAATCGTATCCCCTAAACGCTCAAAAATACCATCAACAACATCCCCCGGGAGGGCATCATGAAGGCTTGGTTCCCATGGAATGAGCGTTGTGTTGATCGCCTGTGATAACACTGCTTTTGCCGCTTCCGGGTCACAAAGGATGTTAAACTCGGCGGCAGGTGTAACGTTACCGCGTCCATGACAGGTTCCACCCATGGACCAGATGCGATCAACACCTTCGACCAGATCCGGTTCCTCACGCAGGACTTCTGCCAGATTTGTGAGTGGTCCGATGGTCAGGATCTGAAGCTTAGGCCCACCGAGTGCAGCTTTGCGCAGAACATCCCGGAGAGCATTGTGTGCTGTCTCCCCTGAAGGCCTCAGGAGGTGCTGGGGGCGCTCCACTCCGCCTAACCCATCTGGTCCATGAACATAAACCGCATCGATACGCTCACCAGAAATTGGATCAGATGCGCCTTTATGGACCGGAATATCTGCATTGCAGATGGCGAGCGTGTCCAGAATATTCTTTGTTGCCTGTTCCAGATCAACATTGCCGAATGTAGTCGTGATGAAATCTATCTTCTTGCCTGAGCCAATGAGCATCATGAGCGCGATGGCGTCGTCAACACCGCCATCCGTGTCCACTGCAAAAACAAAATTATCCGGCACGTCATTCTCCTGGCACGCTTTTTTGGCAGTGCGTATCCGTCAATCAAGCTCAGTTTCAGCATTTTGCGTTGGTGAGCAAGCCCTCGTTTCCTCAGGTCTTCAGGCCACCTTGCCGTTATCCATATAGGGCGGAAGATACCACGAAGGGTTATTCAAATGATTTAACTGCACATTTGCCAAATTCAGCCGCCTTGCAATATCCCCCTAGGGAGGATAAAAGCGAGACATGACTGAAAAGCACACACACCAGTCCCATCCGGGAATTGTTAATCGCCTTAAACGCGCTGATGGGCACCTCAAATCCATTATTGGTATGATTGAAGATGGTCGTCCGTGCGTGGAAATAGCCCAGCAACTTCATGCAGTTGAGAAGGCTGTCATGCAGGCAAAGAAGACCCTGATCTACGATCATCTGGACCACTGCCTTGATGATACGGTCAACAATCCGGATGCAAATTCCGAGCAGACGATTGAAGAGTTCAAAGCAATCTCCCGTTACCTCTAGGGGATATAGTCAACTCAAGAAAACAAGAAGCCAAAGGAGTTTCCGCGTGCTGTCCGTACTCGCGAACCGAACCTATCGCCACCTGTTTCTTGCTCAAGTCATTGCCTTGTTTGGTACTGGCCTTGCCACTGTCGCCCTAAGTCTGCTGGCGTTTAATATCGCCGGAGAAGACGCTGGTTCGGTGCTTGGAACTGCCTTTGCGATCAAGATGATTGCCTACGTTGGATTGGCCCCGATTGCAGCCGCGTTTGTTGAACGGTTGCCGCGACGTGCTGTGCTGGTGGGGCTGGACCTCATCCGTGCAGCAGTTGCTCTTGCCCTGCCGTTTGTGACTGAGATCTGGCAGATCTATCTGCTTATCTTTGTGCTGCAGTCCGCTTCTGCTGCCTTCACGCCCGCATTTCAAGCCGTTATTCCTGATGTGCTGCCGGAAGAGAAAGACTATACCAACGCCCTGTCCTTAAGCCGCCTTGCTTATGATCTTGAAAACCTTCTCAGCCCGACGATTGCGGCTGGCTTGCTGCTGGTGATCAATTTTCATGGTCTGTTTGGTGGCACTGTGATCGGTTTCCTCGCCTCTGCAGCTCTCGTCGTTTCGGTGACTTTGCCAAAGCTCAAACCGGTCGAAAACCAGCGCACAATCAAACGCATGACGCAAGGCACCCGCATTTACCTCAGCACCCCTCGCTTGCGCGGAATGTTGGCTGTTTATCTGGCTGTCGCGGCTGGTGGATCCATGGTGATTGTAAATACGGTGGTGATTGTACAAGGCACGTTTGGCCTGCAAGCTGATGACGTTGCCATTGCTCTTGCTTGTTTTGGTGCAGGCTCCATGATTACAGCGCTCAGCCTTCCTAAAGTTCTGGAGCGTTTTAAAGACAGAAGCGTTATGATCTTGGGCGCCAGTGTCATGGCCGTTTGCCTCAGCTTCGGTTTTTTATTGAGCAGCTTTACACAGTTGTTGCCGCTCTGGTTCCTGATGGGCCTTGGTTATTCAGCTGCACAAACTCCCTCGGGTCGGGTTCTACGCCGCTCTGCCACTGGCAGTGATCTTCCATCAGTGTTTGCAAGCCAGTTCGCGCTCAGTCATGTGTGCTGGTTGATTGGTTATCCGATGGCGGGTTGGGTTGGCGCTCGTTTGGGGATTCCAGTCAGCTTTCTCTTTATGGCGGTATTGGCTTGGATCAGTGTTTTCGCTGCAATGCTGTTGTGGCCGAGTAAGGACGCAAAGAAGTTGCGGCATTCCCACGAGGACCTGCCAGACAACGATCCACATTGGTCAAAGGGCGTCGACAAAGTAGGCAAGAGTCACGTGCACGAGTTTAAGATAGACGACCTGCACACGCGATGGCCAAGCAGCCTGTAAAGCGCTGTTATTCAGAGACGGCCCAACCGCATTGCGATGGGCCAACTGATCTTGCGGAGTTGCTGCGGATCTCCCCAGAGGCTGGTCAGCTCCTCTGCAAAGCTTTCCATCAGGCTTTGCTTGCCAGCTTTTGCAGCTGCTTTGACAGAGGACCACGTGCGCACGTAACCGATGAATTGCTCCAGCGTCCAATCCCGCTCAATAGACATCTCCGGATACTCCAGTTCCTGAAACGGGAAATCAAAACTGGCGTATCCATTGTCAACGTGCCGGCGCTCTGGTGGCCAAAAAGGACCGATTTCATCGTAATAGAGCTGGTGAAAGCGGGCGTTGCATTCGGCATCATTGATGGAGAGAACACCATAGCTGACGAGTGCGAGCACACACCCTGGTGCAGCAACACGCCTGACTTCCTCATAAAAGCTTACCAGATCAAACCAATGCGCAGCCTGTGCAGCAACAATCAGATTGAGGCTCGTGTCTTCAGCTGAGCAATGCTCTGCTGGTTCCACTGCAAAGCGAATGTTTGGAACAGGTGCTGCGTTTTCGATTTGAGAGGCACTGACATCTGTGGCAAGCACCTGCCTGAAGTGCTGGGCGATCATGCTACTGAACTGACCATTCCCGCAGCCAACATCCAAAGCGAGATTGTGCTGCTGGCATTGTGAGGCCAAAAACGCAACAAGCTCGTCAGGATAGGTTGGACGATACTTCGCGTAACTCTCCCCGGCATTCTGGAAATGTGATGCAGCCAGATTGTCCTGTGTCATGTGCAAGCCTCCCCTATTGCCGGAGGCAGACTAACAAAAAACGCGGCCCCAGTAAGGGACCGCGTTCTAAAACTTTCGCAGTCTGAAGGATTAGTTCAGAGGAGACAGGATGATCTCTACGCGGCGGTTCTGCGCGCGGCCAGCTTCTGTTGCGTTGGAAGCGATCGGGCTGGTCAGGCCGTAACCTGCAGCGGAGATACGTGCACCATTTACACCCTGGTTAAACAGGTAGTTGCTGACGGAGTCTGCACGGCGCTGAGACAGCTGCAAATTGAACTGAGCGGAACCGGTGTTGTCGGTGTGGCCGTAAACGTTCAGACGTGTCTGCTGGAACTCTTTCGCCACCAGAGCAACACTGTTGAGGACCTGCATTGCGCGGGAAGACAGAGATGCCTGACCAACAGCGAAGGTCACATCGTTTGGCATGTTCAGCACGATCTGGTTGCCGTTACGGGTTACGGAAACACCAGAGGACTGAAGCTGCTGACGAAGCTGAGCTTCCTGGCGGTCCATATAGTTACCGATACCGCCGCCGATCAGACCACCAGCAGCTGCACCAACGAGTGCACCTTCAACACGAGCACTTTTACCGCCAGCGATTGCCCCGATGATTGCGCCAGTGGCTGCACCAAGGCCTGCACCGCCTGCAGTTTTGGAAACGCGGGACTCACCCGTGTATGGATTGGTTGTCGTACATGCTGCAACGGAAAGGCCGAGAACAATAGCAAACGCGGCGTGCATCAGTTTTTTCATTTAAAATTCTCACATCGTAATTTTTGAGGGACAGATGAATCACAATGAATCTGTCCCCCTATCGAACATTAACCCTATCAAAAGCCACTGAGCGCCTAATACAAGTGCCCAATAGGAGTGTGTCCTTGAATTCCACCGGATTTGTCGCTGAAAACAGCCATCTTCTTTGGTTTGTGATGGCAGTCACACAAATCATCACTGAATTAAACAAAGCCTTTTGACACTCTAAAATTTGCCACAATTTCGGCAAGGCAATTTAAAGCATGCTGTTTAACGCCGTTTTTTCCTAAAAGATGAACACTGGAGGAAGCCCAAAAACAAATAAGAAGGTGGGGTTCCATGAAAACGGTGCTTGTCCTTGCATTCAGCATTCTCAGCATGACGTGGTCATTTGCTCAAAGCCCAAATGCAGATGACCAACTGCTTTTTGCCCCTGACCAGCCAGCACCGCCTGAGCAGCCCTGCATCACTCTTAGTAATAAGAAGATCCTTTGCGGAAAAGCTGATGATGCCGGAAGCCAGCTTCTTAGCGTGTTCAAGGGCGTGCAGTATGGGCAAGCGACCCGATGGCAGCCTTCCAGTGTGTTTGATGAGTATGAGCCCAACGGCTACGAGGCATTGCAGTACGGCGCTCGTTGCCCGCAACCGATTTGGAATCCCAAAGATCAGCTGCGTGGTGAAGAAGACTGCCTCTATATGAATATCTGGGCACCGGCGGACGCTATCAAGAACCTCAGCAAACTGCCTGTCATGGTATTTTTCCATGGAGGTGGTTTTATGGCTGGGGGTGCAGACAAGGCCTATCACGCTGCTGATAAAGAGATCATTGAGCTTTATTCCGGTAAATCGTTTGCTGCTGATCAGAACATTGTGCTTGTGACCATCAACTTCCGCCTTGGTATTCTTGGTACATTGGCGACACACGGGATCACCGGACAAGAGCCCTCCAACGGTGGCAATTACGGTTTGCAGGATCAGCAGACTGCATTGAAGTGGGTGCAAAAGCACATTTCATCATTTGGCGGAGATCCTGAGCAAGTCACGATCTTTGGTGTGAGTTCCGGCGCGATGGCTGTTGGCCTGCATATGTTCAGCGCTGATAGCTCTCAGGATCTGTTCCGCGCTGGCATCATGCAAAGCAGCGCTGCCGCCTATAAGTATCGCAATAAAGAGGAAGGGCGTGATCTCTTCTACTTCTACCTAAAATGTCTGCGAGCTGTCATTCGCAATCCAGATTCGGATGAATGTGCGTTAACTGCACACCTTGATGATTTGGAAAAAGCGAATACGCGACAAATTCTTCTGGCTCAGGCTTTGCTTCAGGATACGCTCTTCAAAAAAGGAGTATTCCTGAGCGCTCTGCCTGGCAGCATAGCCTTTTCCCCCATCATCGATGGCAGTTTCCTTAAAGAACAGCCCAATGTGCAGATGGAGAAGGGCAATGAAAAGCCGCTGATGTTGGGCTTTAACAAAAACGAAGGCGTTCTATTCGCGAACTTTATTGACGCGACCGGGAAGCTAAACGCAGTAACTTTCAACGGGATTTTGGGTCGGGATTACGAAAACCCAATGTTGATTGTGGGCCGCACTGGGTATGGCGCACAAACCCCTGCTGCATATGGTTTGCGCCCAAAAACACCGGCCACAGCCCTTTCCAACCTGATTGGGAACTCAGTGCTCACCTGCCCTACCATGTCTGCCAATATCGAACGGGAAAAGCCGAGCGATAACACGTGGCTCTATTTCTTCGCGCAGACATCCGTCGAGAATATGGAGAAACCGCCCACTAACCCGAAGGTGAATAATGTTTGCGGCCCACACAACCAGTGGGACAACGCCTGCCATGCTTCAGAATTGCCGTTCGTGTTCAACACTATGCCGCCGGACGCGACACAAGAAGACAAAGATCTTGCTGTGAAGATGAACGCGCTTTGGGCGCAATTTGCAAAGACACCCACAGAGGGTCCGTCCAAAGATTGGAAACTGTGGAGCTGGCCGAAGATCGGGAACCCATCGAACTTCAATGTCTTGCAGGGTGCGAACCTCGAGACAAACTATGAGGATCTCTTCGAGCAATCCGACTGCGCGTTCTGGCTTGGGGAAGTGATTGAAAGGAATGCAAATGCCATTCTTATTCCCAAGCAAATACCCGAGCAATAATCCAGTCTTTTCAAGGAACTAGGGAAAAGAACTGGCGAAGCAGATGATCTCAACTATCTCACTAAGGAGCCTTAAGAAGAGATGGTACAGACGAGTGGATTCGAACCACCGACCTTCGGAGCCACAATCCGACGCTCTAACCAACTGAGCTACGTCTGCTTGCCAGTGGCGCGGAACATAGGTAGAATTTTTGAGGTTGGCAAGTCCCTTGAAACATCAAAATGAAAAAAGTCCACAACACTGATAAAAAATCGCCAGTTACACACTGTGACTAGGTGGTTTCACTCTGTTTTTCAGAGGCTTAAACACAAAATCCTCCCGTATGAGTTGCAAATTGTTGTGCAATCCAATCGGGAGGATATGTATGTTCTTGAAAAAATTTAGCTGGAATTATGCCAGCTTCATATCTTTCATAGATTTGTCGAAAGCTTCTTTTGCAGGCTGAGACATCGTGGTCGCAAGTTTCGTTGCAGTTTCCTGCATCTCTTTCACCTGCTGGCTCATCGCATCATACTGTTTACGGCTGTAAGAAGACTGAAGCTCGATTGCTTCAGACAAGCTCTTCACACCGAACATGTCGCGAATGTGAGAGAATGCAGCTTCGGAATTGTCTTTCGCTGCATCGACAGCTTTCAGATTGATTTCCATGAAGCTGTCACGTGTCACTTCCATGGTTTCTTCAAGCATAGCAGATGCTTCTTCAGAAGCAGACTTCACTTTGGCATAACCTTCACGCGCCTGATCAACGCTCTTTTCGGTCATTTCCTGGATAAATGCAGGCACTTCCATCTTGTTCATTGCAAACACCTCATTCTCTATAGACTTGGCGGCTTTTGGAGCAGCCTGTTCAGTTTTCTTCTCGGATTTAGCAGTATCAATTTTCGCAGTAGTCATTTGGATTGCTCCTTATCGTCTTGGGAGAAACATAAAGGATCAAGAGGGAGAGAACTGTCTCCCCTAAGGTCAACTTGAGATTAATATAGGAGTTATTTTGTGCATTGCAACATTATTTTGCATCGCAACAATATCGATCGTACTTAAGCTGCTGAAACGAAGAAGAAAACTTTTTTATTCTGGTGGTGCAAATCGCGACTTTGCAGCGAAGGGTTTCAATCGCGCACCTCGAACGAGGTGCTGATACACCTCATTCGACTGTTGGTTCGAGCTGGAATCAACCCCTCAAGACCAGACTTCCTCAGAAGTCTCCTGCTTTCTTCGCTGCATCTTTAACTGCGCGGGAGGCCTTCTCGCCCATCTCGCGTATTTGGGCTCCACTTTGCTCCATCTGCTTGTGCAAGTACTCTTGCTGCAAGCCTACGAGCTCTTCCATGTCGCGCGCCTGAAACATGCGCTGCGCTAATTCAAAAGCGGAATTCACATTTTGCTCGGCGAATGAAAGGGCCTGGCGGTGCATGTCTGAAGAATCCACATGCATGGTGCTTGATGCATCTTCCATGCTGCTCACCGCATTTTCGGTTGCATCCATGAAATTATCAAAAGCCTTGCGTGCTTGATCAATGCTTCGATCAGCAAATTCACGCATTTGATCTGAAACTTCAAAAGGAACTTTTGTATCTACCATGCTCAAGCCTCCACCCTTGTTGATTAAGGTTTCATTCGCATTTTGGAAAGGGCCTATTCCCTCCCCTATTTGCAACTCGTTTACTCTGGTGTGGCAATGCTATACTTAACCATAGGGAAAGAAAATAGGAGCTTAGACGAGCACTGCAGTTTACGGTACTTTAAGTATACAAGAACTGTGGGGTGAATAATTGAGCGGCTCGTATCTATTGGAATTGACAGATGCGAACTTCGACGCTCAATTGTTAAAGTCTAAGCCTTTATCAGGATTTAGCTTTTGAAAATGCCGGTGGGTGTGTTGCCATAAATGGCAGGCTCTGGTTTTTCAAAGCTTACAGATAAAGTAGGGTGGGGCTATAATTGGGAAAATGTACCCCTGATAAATTGAGGCAGGTTTCTTTAGTAAGCTTACAGCAAAACTGCTGAAGTCGCTTACATGCCCGTTTCAAACCGGATATCATTTGATTGCACCGCCAATTTTGCGTCTTGGTGCCTGTGAAAGAGAGTAGATTGCGTTTCTCAACCAACCCCTTCTTGGGAAACCTTCAGAGTAGGGACCGAGCTCGTGGCTGACTTTGTCTTCAAACGCCGACAACGGCCGATCCGCTTCACTTGGGAGCTGGACCGAAACGGCTGCTTTCGTAGCTTCTCGAAGGAGTTCGCCGAGCTTTTAGGCCCACAGGATGCCACTCTGATCGGCCTCCCGTTCGATGCTGTCCGCAAGAAACTGCGGATTGGTAAGGTCCCGGCGATTTCAAAGGCAATCAAAAAGCAACGCGCTGTCAGCGGCGTGACACTGCTTTGGCCTGCCTGCAATTCAAACAAGGTTGTTCCTCTCGATTTATCCGCTCAACCAGTGGAAACGAAGTCAGGTGAGTATGACGGCTTGCGCGGATTTGGGGTTATCCGCAGCGTTGATGCAAAAAAATCTGATGAACCAGTCGATCCGCTTGCGGTCCTGACCAAGTTGCGTGCTGCCTTGCGAGAGGAAAGCGACAACACTGAATCTATCTCTGAACCGGCAAAGACAGATACTCCTGTCAGCGAGCCTGATGTAGGGCTGACGCTTGAGCATGATCAGCCTGAACGATTTGTGCAGGGAGACGTCGCACCAATCGAAGCCCTTTCCGATACTGAGACACATCAGGTATCAGAAATTGTTGAGGCACCACTAGTTGATGGCATTACAGCTCCGGGTTTCCTACAGAATGAACCTGAGATTCCAGAGTTGATCGTTGATTTCAGCGAGGAAGAAGAGCAGGCAGTCGTTGAGAGTGCCGAACCCCTTGAGCCGGAAACCTCTCCTGAGGCTGATCCGGTTGAAGAGGTGGTAGTTGCGGCTACTCTTGATCCTGAAGCAGACGCTGAAGCTGAAATCAATCACACTCCAGAACCAGACCTACCCGCATCAGACTCACAGCCAGATGAGAATGGGCTGCACTTTCTTCATGAAGAAGAAGCAATTGTTGTTGAAGAGAATGAGGGCCTTCTTCAGCTGACGGATGCAGATGTCCTTCACGATCCAGCAGATCCTCTTGAGATTGTCGCTCCCGTTGAGGTCGAAGCGCAGCCAGAGGATATTTCTGAGCCAGAAATAGTTGATCAGATCACGTCTGCTCCGGAAGCTGCTGTGCAAGTGCCTGCAGATTCTGATTTACAGGCTTTTGAAGAGGATCTTACTGAGATTGAGGATACCCCTCCAGAGGCGGCAGAACAGGTGAGCGCAGCTCCGCCAATTCCGGAGCCTACCAGTAAAGATGATTTTGAGCGTGCTATTGCAAACTTGCCGGACGCACCGCAAAAGAAAGTCAGAACTGGTCCACGCAGCCTTGCGGAGTTGACCAACAGCATTGTTCGGCTGGTAGATAAACATCCTGTTCCAAGAGAGAATGCTGGACTTTCCAAACCTGAGCGAGATGCCTTCGACAAAATTGCGCGAGCATTAGGTGCTGAGAAGAAAGATGAGCAAACTGCTCTTCCGGCACAAGTTGAAACCGCAAAAACGGTCTCTGCTACACCCGAAGAGACAGCAGCTCTCGCGTTAGCTGAAACTGATGTGGTAGAGACTGAGTTCCACGAGGAGCCAAAGCCTGCGACCGCGGCTAAAGCTGACAACATTATTCCGCTGCCAGCTGAGCCAACTGCACGCGATGAGACCGTTGAGGTTGAAGCTGAGCCAAAGCAGGACAACGTAACCCATGTGGTTCTACCACGGGTTCCGCCAGATATTGAAGAAGCCGCAGAGCGCGCTCGCGAAAAGACAGGACGTATTCCTGATAAGCCGATTGTAGCGCCAATCGACCCTCGTCTTTTGGATCGTCTGCCAATTGGGGTCGCCGTTGTTCGCGACCGCGATGTTGTTTATGCAAATGATACTCTACTTGAGCTGCTTGGTTACGAGCGCTTTGAGGGGTTGAACGAAGCAGGAGGCCTTGAGGCGATCTTCGCAGAACCAGAAGAGTGCCCTACTCCAAGCCCTCAGACTGTTGACCGTGTGGTCCATGTGAGGCTTGCAGAAGGTGGTGTACTTTCTGTTGATGCCCGCATGCACGCAGTGCCCTGGAATGGTGCGCAAGCGCTGATGATCTCTGTGGTGGAGAAGGTACAGGGCGAAGCAGATGCACCCGTAGCTTCGGCACACGTTCAGACTACAGCAGGCTCTGAAACTCAAATCAAACATCTGCACACACGCATTGAAGAGCTGGAATCCGTTCTTGCTACTGCGACAGACGGTGTGCTTGTGATGGATCAACACGGAACCATCCGCAGTGCAAATCACTCTGCAGAAGCTCTGTTTAATGCCGGAGAAGATGATCTCCTTGGCGCTCCATTTACGACATTCCTTGCGGATGAGAGTCACATTGCAGCGCTGGATTATCTGGATGGACTGGTCGCCAATGGCGTTTCCAGCGTGCTCAATGATGGTCGCGAGGTCATTTGCCAAACGCTGGATGGCGATATATTCCCAACCTTCCTGAGCATGGGACGTGTCAGTCATGCTAACGAACAGCTTTTCTGTGCGGTTCTTCGCGACATCACCCAGTTCAAACGAGCTGAAGAAGAGTTGGTGAGTGCTCGTTACAAAGCAGAGAAAGCCAACACGCATAAGTCCGAATACCTGACTAAAATCAGCCATGAAATCCGTACACCACTGAATGCGGTGATCGGGTTCTCAGAAGTGATGCAGGAAGAGCGTTTTGGTGAGCTTGGGAATGTGCGTTACAAAGAGTACGCCCGCGATATCCATCGCTCTTGCTCCCATATGCTGACGCTGATTAATGACTTGCTTGACTTGGCCAAGATTGAAGCTGGCAAAATGGATCTAGCATTTGAGGCCGTTTCTGCAGCCGACATCATCAATGAATGCGTAGCACTGTTGCAACCTCAGGCGAATGACCAGCGCGTAATTATTCGCGCCAGTACGCCTCTGTCTGTTCCAAAGATTGTGGCGGATCCGAAAACGCTGCGCCAGATCACGCTGAATCTGTTGTCCAATGCCATCAAATTCAACCGGTCCGGTGGTCAGGTGATCATCTCGCTTGTGCTTGATCCGAATGGTGAAGTGCACTTGCGCGTGCGAGATACTGGCCACGGTATGTCGAAGGCTGATCTTGAAGCTGCGCTTCAACCGTTCCGCCGCCTTAATGCCTCTTCTTCAACAGAAGGGTCTGGTCTTGGTCTTCCATTAACCAAAGCTCTTGTGGAAGCGAACCGTGCTTCGTTTTCAATAAATTCTGAAGAGGATGAGGGTACGCTAGCAGAAGTCACTTTCCCACCTCAGCGAGTTCTCGCCGAATAACGCGCTCCTGTGGTGGCCTGACCATCGCAGGAGATTTGCATGCTCACACTGGCTGCTTTGGAAGATGCGTCGCAGGAACTGCGGCGCCATATGGCCCCGACAGCGCTTTATAGCTGGCCCTTGCTGAATGACGCCCTGGGCTGTGAGGTCTTCATCAAGCACGAGAACCATGCGCCCACCGGATCGTTCAAGGCCCGGTGCGCCTTGCTTTATCTCCTACGCCAATCACAACGGCATGTCAGCTCCACGAGCTTTGTTGCAGCCACTCGCGGTAACTTTGGACTGGGTATGGCGTGGGCAGCAAAGATGTTGCACCAACGAGCAGCAATTGTTGTTCCTCAAGGCACTTCCAAAGAAACGACATCCGCCATCCAAAGCTACGGTGCATTTTTGATAGAGCACGGCAAAGACTTTGAAGAAGCCCATACATTCGCCTGCCAGATGGCCGAGGATTCTAAGCAGGTGCTCTCCCCCGGCTTTGATTATGATCTTGTTCTTGGAGCCGCGACTTACGCGCTTGAGATCTTCCGTACGATTAAGGATCTGGATGCCATCTATGTGCCTGTTGGTTTAGGCACTGGCATATGCGGACTAATTTCTGTGCGTGACCTCTTTGGCCTGAAGACGAAGATCATCGGCGTGGTTGCGGAAAAGGCGGATGGGTGCGCACACTCTATTGAAGCTGGTGAATATACACTCACGTCTTCAGCCAATACCTTTGCTGAAGGGATTTGTGTGCGGGGGCCTGCCCGGGAAGCTTTTGCCTTAATCAGATCAGGCGCTGAGCGCATTATTCGTGTCAGCGAGGATGAGATTGCAGAAGCAATCCGCCTGCTCTATCGCACAACACACAATGCGTGCGAAGGTGCTGCAGCAGCTGGCCTGGCAGGTCTTTCAAAAGAACGTGCCAATCTGCAAGACAAAAAGGCTTCTTTCATCCTCTGCGGGCAAAACATGAACCGCATCTGGATGGCACGAGTGCTGCAAGGAGACACTCCAACTCCTTAAAATTGGAATCGTTTCTGCATATGAATGCAGGTACTGCACTCCCTCCAGACCCGTTTGTTTTCAACAACTCTGAGTTTTTCAGTAAACTTTCCCGTGAGGTTGACATAAGCCGCAATTGAAAATCATTCGCAATTGCAGATGGATAGCGCCTTAAAAGCTGAATTTTACAGTTTAGAATAGTTCTATCTCATTGTTTTCACGCAGTTTATTAGTTGACAGAGAAAGTCAAGTTTCCGATATAACGGCAAATGACAAGCGTTTGCAGGCGCATACAAGATCACTCAGGAGATGTTCCGATGAAGTCGTTGTTTAAGGGAATTGGGCTAACAGCAGCTGGTTTTGCAATTGGTACAACCGGTATGGTCGCATCAGCACAGGCAGAAGGCGAAGTGAATATCTATTCTTACCGCCAGCCAGAATTGATCAAACCACTTCTCGATGCATTCACTGCTGAGACTGGCGTCAAAGCAAACGTTGTTTTCGCTAAGAAAGGTCTTGGCGAACGTATGAAGGCTGAGGGTAAGAACTCTCCAGCTGACGTTCTTCTTTCCGTAGACATTGGCCGCCTACAGGGTGCAAAAGACCTCGGTGTTACTCAGCCAGTCGTTAGCGATGCAATCAACGGCAACATCCCGGCAAACTTGCGTGACTCTGAAGGCCACTGGTTTGGCCTGACAACGCGCGCTCGTGTCATCTATGCTTCCAAAGACCGTGTTGCCCAAGACAGCATCACCTATGAAGAGCTGGCTGATCCAAAATGGAAAGGCCGCCTTTGCACCCGCTCTGGTCAACACGTTTATTCCATCGGTCTGATTGCTTCCATGATTGCTCACAAGGGTGAAGCTGAGACACAGAAGTGGCTGGAAGCTGTTCGTGACAACCTGGCACGTAAGCCAACCGGCAATGACCGTGCGCAGGTTAAGTCCATCTTCGCTGGCGAATGCGACATCTCATTGGGCAACACCTATTACATGGGCAAAATGCAGACCAACGAGAAAGATCCTGAACAGAAGGATTGGGCAGCGTCAGTTCGCATTCTCTTCCCGAACACCGAAGGTCGTGGCACTCACGTGAACATCTCCGGCATGGTTCTGGCGAAAAATGCTCCGAACAAAGACAACGCTGTAAAGCTGATGGAATTCCTTGCTTCCGATGAAGCGCAGGCTATCTATGCTGCACAGAACTTCGAGTATCCAGTAGAGTCAGGCATCGCACCATCTGAACTGGTTGCCTCCTGGGGTTCCTTCAAAGCTGATGAAGTTTCTCTCAATGAGATTGCCGCTCAACGCGCAAAAGCTAGTGAGCTGGTTGATATCGTTGGTTTTGATAACGGTCCATCCAGCTAAGTTCCAACAAGTAAATTGAGTTGAAGCCATTCCATGACATCCAGACACGGACATAGTGGATCGCCACAATACAGAACCGCCGCCCCCTCTTCTCGAGGGGAGCGGCTTCTTGCGTTTGGGACCTACTTTCTGACCGGCCTCGTTGTGATGCCGGTTCTTGCAATTGTTATTATGGCTATGGGCTCTTCGGGCAATCTGTGGCCGCACCTTGTTTCAACAATTCTGCCACGCTCAATTGCCACCACATTCCAGCTAATGGTTGGTGTGGGTGTGATCGTGTTTGTCGTCGGGGTCAGCACTGCATGGTTAGTTACCATGTGCCGTTTTCCCGGGCGACGCTGGTTTGATCTGGCGCTGTTGTTGCCGTTCGCAGTCCCGACCTACATTATCGCATTTTCATATGTTGAACTGCTGGATTACACTGGTCCGGTGCAAGGTCTGATACGCGATATCTTCGGATTCAAGACCTCTCGTGACTACTGGTTCCCTGAGATCCGCTCTCTTGGCGGTGCCATGTTTGTTATGGGTTTTGTGCTTTACCCTTATGTGTATCTGAGTGCACGCGCCTCATTCCTTATTCAGTCAGCTTGTGCATTGGATGTGTCCCGCACCCTCGGTGCTGGTCCATTTCGCTTGTTCTGGAAGGTCGCGTTGCCGCTGGCTCGTCCTGCTATTGTAGTTGGTGTGACGCTCGCCCTGATGGAGTGCCTGAACGACATTGGTGCCGTCTCCTTCTTTGGCGTACAGACGCTCACATTCTCTGTTTACGACACATGGCTCAATCGCTCTAATCTGACGGGTGCGGCTCAAATCGCAACAATCATGCTGGTGTTTGTGCTCGCTCTGATGTTCCTCGAGTATTATGGTCGCCGAAAGCAGCGTTTTCACCAGACAACGGGTACCTATCGCGCTTTGCCAAGCTACGAGCTGAGAGGCTGGCGTGGCTGGATTGCTGTGGCTGTTTGCGCCCTGCCTATCATTCTGGGCTTTGTCTTTCCTTCTCTGCTTCTGCTCAGCCGTGCAAGCCGCCGGTTAGAAGATCTATTTGAACCGGCTCTCTGGGCAGCCGCTGGCAACACACTTTGGCTGGCTGCAGTGGCCGCTGCTGTATCTATCGGCATCAGCCTGACCCTTGCCTATCGCCGCCGCCTGTTCCCAAGTAGAGTGACTACGACACTGGGCCGGGTGGCTTCAATTGGCTACGCTGTTCCTGGAACTATTCTGGCCGTTGGTATTCTGTTCCCCGTTGCTGCGCTAGACAATATGATCTCAGAGGGCTTTGAGGCACTGTTTGGCTTTGGTACTGGGCTGCTTCTTATTGGATCAGGCACAGCGCTCATCTACGCTTATGTCGTCCGCTTTCTGGCTATGTCATACGGACAGATAGATGGCGGCTTTGGCAAGATCACCCCGCACTATGATATGGCTTCTCGGAGCCTGGGTCAGACCGCCTGGGGCACGCTAGGCCGCGTTCATATGCCATTGATGAAACCGGTTATTCTCTCTGCGACACTGCTTTCCTTCGTTGAATGCATGAAAGAACTGCCTGCAACATTGCTCCTGCGACCGTTTAATTTTGAGACGCTCGCAACAACGGTTTACAATGCAGCTTCTCGAGAAGCGTTTGAAGACGCAGCTTTGCCAGCCCTTTGCATTGTGCTGGTGGGGATCATTCCGGTGATTATGCTCGCGAAGACAAGCGCTGATACGTTCCGCGAAAAACGGGGCAACAAGCGCTTTTCCAAGGACACGTCAATGGTGCCGGCTGAATAAGAACAGAAGAACTTGCGATAAAAAAAGCCGCTGAAGATGTTCAGCGGCTCTTTTATATCTGATGCGTCTGTATTCGTTGTTATCTGGTAGCGGCTGCCAGTTTCAGCGCCATTCCGACAAAGACAACAGATGCAATCCGGTTCATGACTTTCTGAGCAGTTACAGACTTGCTCAAACGATCGCCAATGGCACCGGCTGCGAAGGCGACTGAGCCAAAGACCAGAATTGCCGAAAGCATAAATACTGCACCCAACTGCAAGAACTGCGGCATAACAGGACCATAAGCAGGATCAACAAACTGCGGAAAGAACGAAAGGAAGAAGATCGCGACCTTTGGATTGGTGATGTTCATGATCACGCCACGACGGTACAAAGGGATCAAGGCGGAATGATCGACTTTATTCTGCTGTACCGGCTCAGGCTTCGCTCTAAAGGCTCCCCATGCGAGGTAGAGCAGATACCCAACACCAAGTATTTTGACGAAGGTAAACGCCAGCTCAGATGCCTGAAAGATCGCAGAAACGCCGAGCGCCACAGCCGTAGTGTGAAAAATCAAGCCAGTGCAAAGACCAAGCGTCACCGCAATACCTGCCATACGACCACACACTGCAGACTGCGTCAGCACAAAAATATTATCAGGGCCAGGTGCCAATGCCAGCAAAACAGTGACAGTGAAGAAACCAGCCAATACGTCTATCGGGATCACACAGTGCTCCATCCATTCAGAAAACTGAAGCGCACAATGCCCCAACTTCCTAATCAGGGCAAGTTTCTTGGCTTTATATGAGCGTTAATTTCGCCTCAATTTCAATCTTAAGATCTGGATGGAAGAGCTTTTTCTTTGAAATGGCTCTGTTACTTTCTCCTAAAAGCAAAAAGCCCAACCAAAAAGGTTGGGCTTTTAATTACACACGCTGAATAGTTGTTAGTCTACCAAATTAGCTTCAGTTTTTTCTTTGATCTCATCTAACGTTACACCCTCTGCCATTTCGACGACTTTCAGGCCACCGTCGACGATGTCGAAGACGCCGAGGTTGGTGATGATGCGATCGACGCATTTTACGCCTGTGAGCGGTAGAGCGCATTTATGGAGGAGCTTTTTGTCGCCCCGTTTGTTGGTGTGATCCATAATGACCACAACGCGCTTAACGCCTGCAACAAGGTCCATTGCACCGCCCATGCCCTTGACCATTTTGCCAGGGATCATCCAGTTTGCGAGATCTCCGTCTTCGGAGACTTCCATCGCACCGAGGATGGACAGGTCGATATGACCGCCACGGATCATCGCAAAGCTGTCAGATGAAGAGAAGTAGCTGGTACGGTCCAGTTCAGTGATGGTCTGCTTACCTGCATTGATCAGGTCTGCATCTACTTCGCCTTCAGTTGGGAACGGACCCATGCCAAGCATGCCATTTTCTGACTGCAGCGCTACATTCATTCCATCAGGAATGTAGTTTGCAACCAGTGTCGGGATGCCGATGCCGAGATTTACGTAGAAACCATCTTGCAGTTCTTTTGCCGCACGGGCGGCCATTTCGTCACGATTCCAAGCCATGATTACTGCCCTCCCTTAAGCTTCGCGTGTGGTGCGCTGCTCGATGCGCTTTTCGAACGAGCCAACAACGATGCGGTCAACAAAGATACCTGGAGTATGGATATGATCTGCATCCAACTCACCGATCTCCACGAGTTCTTCAACTTCAACAACAGTGGTTTTACCAGCGGTTGCCATCATTGGGTTGAAGTTGCGTGCTGTCTTACGGAAGATCAGATTGCCTTCTTTATCGGCTTTCCATGCTTTCACGAGAGACACGTCTGAAATCAGACCCGTTTCCATGATGTAGGTTTCACCGTTGAAGTCTTTGTGCTCTTTGCCTTCAGCAATCAGGGTGCCAACACCGGTTTTGGTGTAGAAGCCTGGGATACCTGCACCACCAGCACGGATGCGTTCAGCAAGAGTGCCCTGAGGGTTAAACTCTAGCTCAAGATCGCCGTCCAGATACTGACGTTCAAAGGTTGCATTCTCACCCACGTAAGACGACACCATCTTCTTGATCTGGCGTGTCTGCAACAGCAGGCCCAGTCCGAAGTCATCAACGCCAGCGTTGTTGGAGATGGCGGTTAGGTCTTTCGCACCAGAATCTCGCAGCGCAATAATCAGGTTTTCAGGAATGCCACAGAGACCAAACCCACCTGCCATGACGGTCATGCCATCAAAGGTAAGTCCTTCCAGAGCAGCGGCAGCACTTGGATAAACTTTATTCATTATAAACTCCCAATACATGAGTTGGTAAAACTCACGCTTCTCATTCTCCAGAACGCAAGCAATACCGCCTTTTCATGCTGGCAATGGGACCTGACCCTCCATCCGGATCAGCATCCTGCCGTTCCCTCCTAGGGAAAATAGGTATAGCGACAGCAATGTTGATAGCCGTGTTTTATGTCCTCGCCAAGTGCTCTTTGTACAGAGAGCGACTATTTATTGAGGTGAAAACCACAAAGCTGGGAGGAATGAGTGTTTGCAGTGCACAATTTTATAAAATTAACACTCAGACCCATGAAAATTCTTAAAGATGGGCTGCTGCGAGTCGCTCTTCTTCCATGCGCTTGAACCTCTGCCTTTTAGTGAGGAGAGAGGCCAAGATGACGCCAATCGTCACGATGACGACCAGTATCGTGCAAATAGCATTGATCTCAGGAGTTACGCCTAATCTTACCTGAGAATAAATCTTCATAGGCAAAGTGGTTGATCCGGGGCCGGAGTTGAAGCTCGCAATCACCAAGTCATCCAGTGACAATGTGAATGCCAGCATCCAACCTGCGAGCACTCCTGGCAGGATTTGGGGCAGAGTGATGCGGAAGAATGTTCTGACAGGAGGACAGCCCAAATCCATTGCAGCCTCCTCCAAGGAACGGTCAAATCCAGAAAGGCGGGATTGCACGACGATCGCCACGTAGCACATGGAGAATGTCGTGTGCGCAATCATGATTGTCCAGAAACCGCGATTCTGATCAATAGCCACGAAAAGCAGCAGCAATGACAACCCGAGGATGACTTCTGGCATCACGAGTGGTGCGTAGATCATCCCCGAGAACAAGGTGCGTCCGAAGAAGCGTCCTTGCCGGGCTAAGACCAGCGCAGCTAACGTACCAAGAACCGTCGCTAGCGTTGCAGATGTGAGACCAATGCGGAATGTAACCCATGCAGCTTCCAACAGCTGTTCGTTCTGTAGCAGAGCTGCATACCACTTGGTGGAGAAACCGGCCCAAACCGTGACTAATCGAGATTCATTGAATGAAAAAACAATCAGAATGACGATGGGCAAATAAAGGAAGCTGAACCCCAAAACCAATGATGTGAGATTAAACCAGCTCGGTTTCGACGGCATTACATGTCCCCTTCGTTGCGTCGGGTCTCATGCCGCTGAAACAGCAAGATTGGGATCACAAGTAATACCAGAAGAACAATTGCCACCGCAGACGCAACTGGCCAGTCCCTGTTGGAGAAGAACTCGACCCATAGAGTTTTCCCGATCATCAGTGTTGATGAGCCTCCCAACAAGTCAGGAATAACGAACTCTCCTACGGCTGGAATGAAGACTAGGAAACACCCTGCAATCACGCCCGGCATAGCAAGAGGGACTGTTACCCGCCAAAATGTCTTCCAAGGCGGACAGCCAAGATCTTCAGCAGCTTCTATGAGTGTCGTATCTAGTTTCTCCAAGGACGAATAGAGCGGGAGGACCATGAAAGGCAGGTAAGAATAGATAATGCCAATGTAGACAGCGATGCTGGTGTTGAGGATGACCAGAGGCTCACTGATGATACCGATCGCGATTAGTGCCTGATTGAGCAAGCCATCGGTTTTCAAAATGCCGATCCACGCATAGACCCGGATCAGAAAGCTGGTCCAAAACGGCAGGATGACCATCATAACCAACGTTGGCTGCCAGCTCCTTGGTGCCCTTGCCATGCCGTAAGCAAGAGGGAAGCCAACGAGCAAAGTCAGCAATGTGGATATAAAAGCTATTTGCAGGCTGGAGACATAGGCACGCCAGTAGAGGTCATCCTCTGTTAGCCAGATGTAATTATCCAACGACCAGCGCTGCGCAGCCTCCCAAAGGCCAAGCAGGCCTCTGCCCCAATCGATTACCGGTAAGTAAGGCGGAATTGAAACGGCAGCTTCAGACAGCGAGATCTTGGCAACAATCACAAACGGAACAAGGAAGAAGAGCAGTAGCCAAACGTATGGCACGCAGATGAGTGCGAAGCGGCCCCATTTTCCGGTTGGATTGGTCGGTGAGTTTTCTGGATCCTGAAGTTCATGACGCGGTGGAGGGATCGTTTCTGATCTCAAGAGGTCCGTTGATGAAAGGTTGGGGTCAGTCATTTACCACCTCTCATCGTGTCAAGATCACGCCGGCATCGCTGTCCCATGACAGCCAGACCTGATCTTCCCAAGTGATCGGTCTTTCAACCAGTCGTGCTGTATTGGCGACAATCGCCCGCAGCGTCTCTGTCTCTGCCACTTTAATATGATAGATGGACACGTCTCCCATGTAGGCGATATCCCAGACTTCTCCTTGAATGGCATTGGTGCCCAGGCGTTCTGGTTTATCAAAGGAGATACGCATCTTTTCCGGGCGTATGGCCAGAGCGGCATGATCGCCGACGTTTGCAGCGGTTGGATAGCACACGTCCAAATGGCTACCCAGAACGGATGAGAACATCTTGACGTCCTCAAGTTCTTTATTGGTGACTTGCCCGTCCAGAACGTTGATATCACCAATGAATTCCGCCACAAATCGGGAATTGGGTTGCTCGTAGATTTCTCCCGGTGTCGCATTCTGAAGGATCTTGCCCTTATCCATAACCGAAATGCGGTCTGCCACGGTCATGGCCTCTTCCTGATCATGGGTTACAATCAGGAACGTCATCCGCAGTTGTTCTTGCAGGTTGATCAATTCCAGCTGGGTTTCTTCACGAAGCTTCTTATCGAGCGCAGCAAGAGGTTCATCGAGAAGGAGCACTTTGGGGCGTTTGGCGAGGGATCTAGCGAGTGCAACGCGTTGACGTTGACCACCGGACAACTGGTGCGGCTTGCGTTTGGCAAATCCTTCCAGCTTGACCAAGCTAAGCATCTCCATCACACGGCTTTTGATTTCTTTGGAAGGCAAGCCATCCATTTCCAAGCCAAAGGCGATGTTCTTTTCGACGTTCATGTGCGGGAAGAGCGCGTAGGATTGGAACATCATATTGACCAGGCGTTTATATGGTGGCACGCCAGCGAGATCTCGCCCTTCCAGAAAGATCTGACCTTCAGATGGAGCCTCAAACCCTGCAAGCATTCTCATCAAAGTGGTTTTACCGCATCCAGACCCACCCAGCAGGGCATGGAATTCACGCTTGTAGATTTTGAGAGAAAGATTATCAACAGCGACAAAATTGCCAAAACGCTTGGTAATATTCCGAAATTCAATAAAAGGCTGCTCGCTCGGGTCGTCCCAAGGTGAAAATGCACGACGTACGGGGCCAAGCGGTTTTTTCGCCAATACTCCAATCCTTTTCAGCGGCCTGCGTGGTCAACTGTTTAAGGTAGGATTGCATGTTATTGAGCAATCCTACGCTCGCAGGCCCATAGTTTTTAGTGACCGGTTTTGACAGTTGTGAAGGTGCGGTTCATCAAGCGTTGAGCTTTAAGCGGCTTGGCTCCGATGGTGTAAAGGCGCTGCTTCACCTCATCTGTCGGGTAGATGTTTGGATTTGAAGTCACTTCTTCATCCACCAGAACTGTCGCATCTTTGTTGCCGTTGGCGTAGTAAACATAATCCGACATTTTCGCGATCACTTCCGGGCGCATCAGGTAGTTGATGAACTCGTGTGCTTCTTCAACGTGTTCTGCATCAGCTGGAACTGCGATCTGATCGAACCACATCTGTGCGCCTTCATTCGGCAGGATGTAGGTGACTTCTACACCCTTATCAGCCTCTGCAGCACGATCCGCTGCCTGCAATACATCACCAGACCAGCCGTATGCCAAGCAGATGTCGCCGTTGGCAAGGCCGTTTACGAATTCAGAATTGTGAAATTTACGAATGTAAGGGCGGATCGTTTCCAGAAGTTCGCCAGCCGCTCGAATATCTTTCGGGCTGTTGGAGTCGGGATTGAGACCGAGATAATGCAGCGCAGCCGGGAACATTTCATCCGGCTCGTCCATCACATATACACCACATCCCGCGATTTTTGAGAGCTCTTCAACGTCAAACAATAAATCCCAACTGCCAATCGGAGCATCTGGATTGAGTGCACGCACCTTTTCCTCGTTTACCCCATAGCCAGAGGTGCCCCACATATAGTTGACGGAGAACTCATTGCCTGGATCGAACACTTTAATACGCTCTTGCAGAAGCGGATCCATGTGCTTGAGATTTGAAAGTTTGTCTTTATCGAGCTTTTGATAGACGCCAGCCTGAATCTGACGCTGCAGAAAGGTGGCACTTGGAACAACGACGTCGTAACCAGTTTTACCAGTCAGTAGCTTTGTTTCTAAAACCTCATTAGAATCAAAGGTATCATAGTTCACCGTGATACCTGTTTCCTTCTCGAAGTCTTTGAGAACCTGTGCATCAACATAGTCGGACCAATTGTAGATATTTACAATGCGATCCTTAGCGTTGGCGGCAGACAGAGAGAGAGCCAGCGCTGCTGCTCCTGATAGCATAATTACAGTTTTCATTCTCAAATACTCCAATCTCAAATACAGGGGCTCAAAGCACCTTTACGAAGCGAACCTCTGCATACAGCCGCCATGGTATATCCTTCTGGTGGCAGATTAATTTCGGCCTACATTCCAACCCAATATTTTACAGGAATGCCATAGGTTCTTTGAGAGACTCATCCATCCAGCTCGTCTGTCCTCTCAACACTATCAGGATTTCTACTGAGCGGCCTCAACCTGTGTCTAGAGGCGGTTGGTTAAACGCCGCATTTTTAGAGGAAATGCGGTGGTTTTATACAGAATTTCGATAAGTTCTCTAGGGAACACTTAGCAGCGTCGGCCCAAAATTTCTTTGGTTGCGTAGATGCATCTCGGGGCATCGCAAACCTTAAGTTTGCGACAGTCTGTTAGAATCAAAGGTTTTTATTGAGACCAGTGATTCCAGCTCCATTCTCAAAAGTCCTAAAAACGTCTTCATCACTTTGGTCACATCGATGGCTGATTATCTGAAGTGCCATTAGCTGTGTTGGAAGCCTGCAAAAACCACATCATATAATCAGGCCTTACAGATTCCCTCCAACCAGCCAGGAAACGAGAAAGCAGTCTGTTCTCAATGCCATAGTTTAGTATACCCCCCAAATATAACCTTAAGTAAGTGATGTAATTATCTGCGAATATGACGTAGATTCATATTCGAAATAATTGAAGAGGAGATGGAATTAAACTTCCACAAAACAACATAATTTACGACTTGAGCTGACCTCTGCTAAACTACTTTTCCAACCAGAAGCAAGCTGGACCTTCTAGCAGCCACAAAGAGCTGAATTACTTTTCATGAGTGAATGATTGCCAAAGCACTTGGCAGCAAACCCAATTGGAAGTCCTATGAGTTCTGAAATTAATCCGGATGATGAAGCGGCGCTCAATATGCGTGGTGTGAGCAATCTTGAAGAAGCCCGCACCTGGCTGCAAGCCCGGAACATTGGAGATATTGAGTGTGTTGTACCTGACGTTGCCGGGGTACCACGCGGCAAGATGATGCCGGCAAACAAGTTTTTCAGCAGCAATACGCTGACAATGCCCTCCTCTATTTTCGCCCAGACTATTTCTGGCGATTACCCTGAGGATGATGATCGGTTTCAATATAATCCGACGGATGGCGACCTTTATTTCAAGCCCGATTATTCAACGCTGACCATTGTGCCTTGGGAGACTGACCCGACAGCTCAGCTCCTGCATGATGCTTTCACCAAGGATGGGAAGCCCTTCCCGATTGCTCCGCGTAATGTCCTAAAGCGCGTTCTTGAGCTTTATGATGCTGAGGGCTGGCAACCAATTATCGCCCCTGAGGTGGAATTCTATCTGGTTAAGCCCAATACCGATCCCGATTATCCGCTGGAACCTCCAGTTGGTCGCTCTGGTCGCCCTGAAGTTGGCAGGCAATCTTATTCAATCTCCGCTCTCAATGAGTTCGACGAGTTGATTGACGACATCTATGATCTCTCTGAGGCTCAGGGACTGGAGATCGACACCCTTATTCACGAAGAGGGTGCTGCTCAGATGGAAATCAACTTGAGACATGGCCACCCTTTGGAGCTGGCGGATCAGGCGTTTATGTTCAAACGCACCATTCGCGAGGCCGCGCTGCGCCATAACATTTACGCCACTTTCATGGCCAAGGCGATGTCCTCTCAGCCAGGGTCATCTATGCATATTCATCAGTCTATCCTTGACCGGGAGACAGGACAGAACATCTTCAACAGTGCAGAGAACGAGGCAACGCCTGCCTTCTATCATTTTATTGGTGGGCATCAGCGTTACATGCCCGCTTTAATGCCGATTATGGCGCCTTATGTGAACTCCTACCGCCGTTTCGCGCGTGATAGCGGGTCACCAACCAACCTGTTCTGGGGCTACGACAACCGCACTGTGGGGCTTCGTGTTCCCAGTTCGTCACCGGATGCGCGACGGTTAGAAAACCGGGTGCCGGGGTCTGATGCCAATCCGTATCTCGTTATCGCTTCCAGCCTTGCCGCCGGATATTTGGGTATCAAGAAAGGGATTGAGCCAGATAAGCCGAGAGACACCGACAACAGTGAGGTGATGAGCAAACTCCCGCGTACATTGCTTCATGCCGTTGATGAGTTTGAAGCAGACGATGATTTGCTGGAGATTTTTGGCGAACAGTTTGTTGCCACATATCGAGCCATCAAACTTGAAGAGTACGAGACCTTTATGTCCGTTATCAGCGCCTGGGAACGAGAATACCTGCTGATGAACGTCTGATTCCCACCGGGTGGGGTGTGACTTTCACGCGAAACTGTGGATACCACACCCCTTAGTTGAGCCAATTAGGCCCAGCAATTTAAAATTTCATAATATTCATTAGGACCAATCACAGCAAAGTTCCTAAGAGATACTTCTGCAAAATAGAATTTAAACCGATTAATATTTCGAATTTAACTAATTACAAATACATATACGGATCTAATTTTCGTTAAAACATCACACAAATGTGATGCTATGCGAAATTATACTTACATATTTTTGAATTTACTGGGTATTTAATTTCAGAATTCCTAGTCTATCATGCAATTTTTGATTTTATTTAATTTTATCACAACTTTATGTCTAATTTTAAATACATTTCAAATATTGTTTATTACAAGCCATATTCGAGGCTATTGATGGCGGTTAATAGGTTGCGAACGCAATTTTAATCGCATTTGCTGGTTTTTGAGGACATCACATGCCAGATCAGAAAAAGAGCATTCTTCTCGTTGAAGATGCCAATTTCTTTGCTCGCGTTACTGAAAGCGAGATTGAGCGTGCGGGGCATTATCATGTCACGACGGCGAAAACGTATGCTCAGGCTAAAGCTATATTGGAAGAAGGGAAGGTAAAGCCGTTCCTTGCTCTTGTTGATCTGACGCTGCCAGATGCGCCGGATGGTGAGGTCGTGGATCTGACCATCAACGCAGGGCTGCCGACAATTGTATTCTCCGGGCGCTTTGATCAGGGCACTCGTCGATCCATCCTGAAGAAAGGGATCGTTGATTATGTTCTCAAGGACTCCCCTGCCAGTCTTGGGTACCTTGGCGAGTTGGTCAATCGTGTAGACAGAAACCTCAGCACCAAAGTATTGATCGTGGACGATTCCTCGCATGCATTGGCGTTGTTAAAGAAACGGCTTCAGCTTTATTGCCTTCAGGTGATCACGGCAACTTCCGGCGAAGAAGCGTTGGAAACACTCAAGCAAAACCCTGATATCAAGCTGTTGATCATCGATCACCTGCTGCCAGGAGCGACTGGCTTTGAAGTCATGACGCGGATCCGCCGGAGGCATAGTTTCAGTACATTGGCGGTGATTGGGATATCGGCAACAGACGACCCTGCCCTGACCGCAAAGTTCCTGAAATCCGGCGCTAACGACTTTCTGAACAAAGCCTGCACGCCTGAGGAACTGATGCTGCGGGTTTCGCAGAACCTCAATCAGTTGGACCGCATAAGTGAACTGACTGAAATGGCTCATCGTGATCCAATGACAGGCCTGTTCAACCGGCGCCATCTCTACAACGTCGTCGATAAACTTCATAAAGACCAGATGCTCGCTGGCAAGGAGATGCGATATGCCATGATCGATATTGATCGCTTTAAGCAGATCAATGACAAGTTTGGCCATGAAACCGGAGACAACCTGATTATCTCTGTCGCGCATCGCATTTCGGATCTCCTGCCACCACGAAGCGTTGCCATTCGCATTGGTGGAGATGAGTTCTGTGTTGCACTGCCCGATATTGATGAACCAACATCCAAGCAGTTTCTTTCTGAGCTCAGAAGTTCCATGCCGGTCACAGATCCCGGGAACGACGAGCATACGTTTGCACCAACGATCAGTGTCGGTCTTTCAGCAGGCTCTGAGAAGTCACTGGCGAGCGCTCTGAGGGTTGCGGACCGTTGCCTGTACAGAGCCAAGAAATCGGGCCGCAACCGCATTGTAACGTCTTCTGCAACCACTCTTGATGCCATGTAGTCTGACGGCACACCTTAGCCGTCAGATTGTCCTTCCTCCATCGACTTCCAAAGCAACACCCGTGATAAACTGGGCTTCATCTGAAGCAAGCCAGAGCGCTGCGTTTGCAATGTCTTCTGGTTTGGAGAAGCGCCCCAGAGGAATGCTGTCACGAAACTGCTGGCGCTTTTCTGGGGTATCTTCGCCCATGAAGAGCGCCAACATGCCGGTTTCGCCAGCAACTGGGCACAAGGCGTTGACGCGGATGTTTTGCGGAGCAAGCTCTACGGCCATGGATTTGGTTGCAGTTATGACCCACCCTTTGGAGGCATTGTACCAAGTGAGCCCGGGACGCGGACGGATGCCCGCTGTAGACGCGGTGTTGATGATGACGCCGCCACCCTGTTTTTCCAACTCAGGCAAAGCTTCAAGCGTTGTCAGGTAGATGGCTTTGGCGTTCACTTCAAAAATACGATCAAAGTTATTTTCATCTACCTGCTCCATTGGGCAATTGCGATGGGTGTAGCCAGCGTTGTTGACGACGACATCCAAACGCCCACTTATCTCAATTGCGTAAGCGACCATGGCTTTCACATCAGAACGCACGGTGACGTCTGTCTCAATGGCATGCGCGTTGTCACCGATTGCATCAGCAAGATTTCTTGCTGCAATTCCATCGAGATCAGCGATGATGACCGTTGCGCCTTCTTGCGCATACTTTCGAGCGATACCTTCCCCGAAACCAGCGGCACCACCAGTGATTATTGCAGTTTTTCCTTCCAATCGTCCTGACACGCTTTTCCTCCCCGCGTGTGAAAGTCCGCCTTAAGCGTGACTGACAACAATGGTTTTCAGAACAGAGAATTCTTTAAGTGCTTCAAAGCCTTTTTCCCTGCCGTGACCAGATTTCTTAACCCCGCCAAATGGCAGCTCAACCCCGCCGCCTGCTCCGTAGGTGTTTACGAAGACCTGACCGGATCGGATGGCTTTGGCGACACGCGTTGCTCTTGCGATGTCTTTGGTCCAAATGCCGGCCACGAGCCCGTAAGGAGTGCCATTGGCAATGCGAATTGCTTCTTCTTCCGTTCGAAATGGAATGAGAGAGAGAACCGGGCCAAAAACTTCGTCCAGTGCAAGTGAGTGATCTGTTGGAACCGGACCGTAAACTTTTGCTGTGGTGTAGTAGCCTTCTGTCGGCGCGTCCGGCGCGATTGTCCCCTCCCCGATGAGCGGAATACCGTCGGCTTCCGCCTGCTCGCAAAAGGCGTTCACACGGCGGAGCTGGCTCGCGTTAATCAATGGGCCGAGATCACGATTGTCCTTGTATTGGCCTGAAACAGTACTTCTGAAGGCGGATCTGAGTGTATCAACTGTCTCTTCCCAACGACTTTGATGCACCAGAACACGAGATCCGGCAGAACAGGTTTGGCCGCCATTCTTCAAAATGCAGTCCTGAATGACAGGCAACGCTTTGCTTAAGTCAGCATCTTCGAAGATAATTTGCGGAGATTTACCGCCAAGCTCCAATGTACATCCGATATGATTGCGCGCGGCGGCAGACTGGATCATCGCACCAATATCCGGCGATCCTGTAAAGGTGATGAAATCCACTTCAGGATTATAAGAGAGCGCAGCTCCGGCCTCTTCTCCCAGGCCTGTCAAGATGTTGAGCGTTCCAGCCGGAAACCCAGCTTCTACTGCAAGTTTGGCAGTCTCAATGACAGATAAGCAGGCATATTCAGAGGGTTTAACGACCAGTGTGTTGCCCATGGCTAACGCTGCTCCTGCAACGCGCGCAAAGATTTGCATGGGGTAATTCCATGGCACGATCGAGGCAACGACACCATGCGGCTCGCGAACTGTCATAGCGAGGTAATCAACTGCAATCGGTAGCGTCTCTCCTGTGATTTTGTCAGCCGCCCCACCATAAAACCGGAAGTACTGGATTGCAGCATCAATGTCCCCGTAGCCTTGGCTTAGGGGTTTACCGGTGTCACGTGCCTCAAGCTCTGCCAGATGATTCCGGTTTTGAGAGATCAATTCCGCAAGCCTTAATAAACGCTCTCCACGTTGCCCGGCAGATAGTGTGGCCCATTCCTTTGAGATGAGTGCTGTTCTTGCAGAAGAAACCGCTTTACCGACATCAGATGCAGTACACCGAGGAATCGTTGCGTACGGCAAGCCCGTGCTTGGGCAGATCATATCAATGGTTTCTCCAGAGGACGCATCACACTGTAAGCCATTGATAAATGTTTGGTATTTTTTCAAATTCTGAGAATTGAGTGTTGCGCTAAACTCTGTCATTCCGCCCCCCTCGGATGATAAGCTTTGTGCTGGTCATCCAAACGCTAGTTCATGTAAGAGGGCGGCGCAATTCTCTTCTTGGGGGAGTTTCAATGGGGTTCGGTTGGTGTCAGAACCGTTGCTGAGCTCTTTACTCCATAAAACTGATTGTGCCACAATTCGGCATATATCCCGTCTTTCGCCAGTAATTCCGCATGCGTTCCTGCTTCAACAATCTGCCCTTTGTCCATCACGATCAGGCGGTCCATTCTGGCAACTGTGGTCAGGCGATGGGCAATAGCGAGGGTGGTTTTGTCCTTCATCACATCATTCAGGATCTCCTGAATATCCGCATCCAGCTTGGTATCCAACGCCGAGGTTGCTTCATCCAGTATCAGGATTGGTGGATTTTTCAGGAACACACGGGCCAATGCAATCCGTTGGCGCTGCCCACCGGATAGTTTGATGCCACGCTCGCCTACGAATGCCTCAAAGCCTTTTCGGCCTTTGTTGTCTTCCAGTGCCTCGATGAACTCCAACGCATGCGCTCGGCGGGCAGCTTCACGAACATCTTCCATCTCGACATCATCTTTTCCAAGCGAGATGTTGTCGAAAATAGACCTATGAAACAACGAGGTGTCCTGTGTCACCAACCCGATTTCTACACGCAGAGATTCCTGCGTGACACTTCGCAGATCCTGATGATCAATGGTGATAGCTCCACCTTCAACGTCGTACATGCGCAGCAGCAGATTCACGACGGTTGATTTGCCAGCACCTGAGTGACCGACGATACCTACCTTCTCACCGGGTTGGATGATGAACTTCAGACCTTTCACAATCGCGGTTTGCTGGCCGTAGGCAAAGTCGACATTGTTGAACTCAATAAGACCCTTCTCATAGTGAAAGTTCTTGGCCTCAGAATCGTCAACAAGACCAAGCGAGTGCTCCATGGTTCTGGCGGTGGATTTAAATGAGCCATATGAGCGGAAAAGGCCGGTTAACTGAGCAAATATTTCCAGCAGTTTGCCTTCCAGGCGAATGGCAAAACCAAGGACGATTGCAACTTCACCCGTTGTGATTGCCTGTTGATGCCACAACGCAAGACTTAAGCCCGTAAATGCAGCAAGACCACATGCTCCGACGAGTGCAACAAGCATCCGCGATGTAACCACTGTGGAGCGAAACCTAACTATTGCTTCTTTGAAACCTCTGAGCTGATTTGTGAAATGGCCAAGCGCACGATCATTACCCTGAAAGAGTTTCACAGTCTGAATGTTGGAGTAAACGTCAACAACAGAACCATTCACGGCATGCGCGATATCTGCTCCTTCTTTTGAAGCATCACGAATGATTGGCACGCGGATATACGCAAGGACAGCAAACAATCCGATCCAGATAAGCATGACTACTCCAAGATACCAATGCAGCCATGACAAGGCGATTAGGAGCGACCCTGCAAAGAAAAAGTTTGGGATGACAATCCCAATCCCCGCCCAGAACAGTTCTGCAACTTCTCGCCCACCTCCAAAGGTTTTGCTGGCGAGGTTTCCCGCAAACTCCTTTTGAAAGAACGTCATGTCCTGATTGAGTAGTCGATCAAAGAACGTGACACGCGATGAGGTGAGAATATTAACGTGAAGTGTCAGTGAAATCAGAACTTCATAAGCAATTGAAAATACTGGCTTTGCAACAAGAAATGCGACCGCAGCAGTCACAATCAGCCACATATTCTGCTGCCAGAACAGCTCTGGTCCACTCGCTTCCATCTGATCAATCAGGAAGCCAACAAATGACAGCAGGAAGACAGTCAGAATGGTTTCGACCAGCACCACCAGCAATAGAACCAGAGTGTGCTTTGGAAAGATGAACACGAGAGAACGCAGTTGTTGCAAATGCGTTTTGCTCTCCCATTCCATATGATTTTTGGCAAATGGGTCAACATGATTGGTTGCCCACTGATAAAGCGCATTCAGCACGATCTGCTCCGGGAGACAAAAAGAGAACACTTAGACTATCGCGCGACTCGGCTTGTGAAAACCCAGAAGAATTCATCTACTCAAATTTGAACTCGAGACTGTGTCATTTTGCGCAAGTTCGAGCACAACGCTTATTTTACCTTATTGAATTCAATACATTATCTCTACATTAGATTTTTCTAATTTTATGTATTGTTATTTTAGCATTTTCTAATATACTAATTTCAACTTTAAAAAAGGATTAGCCCAATGCGTTATCTTTCTAATTTAGGTGAGCGGTATTCTCCTCTGTACTTTTTGTCCGCCGTTGGTGCAGGTGGCTTGGCAATTAGCTTCTTTATGTACCTGATGTGGATGACACCACATAAGGGATCTCCTATCGCTAACTTTGCCTCTTTGACTGAGGCCTTCAACAACGGTTCCATCGCTATGCAGGCGCTGATTGTTGTGGCCGCGGTTGGTATTATCTTCTTCTCAGTTTTGCACTTTCGCTTGCTGTTCTGGAATTTTTCCGAGTACGGAAAGTGGAAACAAACCAAGGTTTTTGAAGGCTTTAAAAATTCCAACGCGGAAAGCCAATTGATGACTATTCCGCTGGCTCTTGCCATGACAGTCAATGTCAGCTTCATCGCGGGTGCGGTATTTGTACCTGGCCTTTGGAGCATTCGCGAAATCCTGTTCCCCTTCTCCCTGCTGGCATTTGCAGCTATCGGAGTGTTGGGCTTCCGCATCTATCTGGACTTCATCTCCCGTGTCCTGACAGAGGGTGGATATGAGTGCGCAAAGAACAACAGCCTCGGTCAGATGATCTCCGTGTTCGCATTTGCCATGATTGGCGTTGGCTTCTCTGCTCCGGCAGCTATGAGTCAAACCAAGGTGATTGCGGCAATCGGCATTGCTGGTAGTGCCCTGTTCATCGGCGCAGCGATTGTGATGGGGACAATCAAACTGATCCTCGGCTTCCGTTCTATGATGGAACACAAGGCTGCGGGTGAAACCACACCAACACTCTGGATCATCATCCCATTCCTGACCGTTGTTGGCATTGCAATCTACCGCATCAAAATGAGCCTTGCACATAACTTCGATGCACCGGTAACTGCTGGCGGTATCTATGTCTTCCTGATCAGCCTGTTCGCAATCCAGATCCTGTTTGGTCTGATCGGCTGGGCAGTCATGAAGCGGGTTGGCTACTATGACCGCTGGATTGCTGGTCCGGACAAGTCTCCAGGTTCTTACGCGCTGGTTTGCCCTGGTGTTGCATTGTTCGTCTTCGGTAATTTCGTAATCAATGCGGGTCTTGTGAAGCTTGGTGTTCTTGGTTCCATGTCCATCGCCTACTTCGCGCTGTACGCCCCGCTGATTGTAATCCAGATCGCGACAGTCTGGCTGTTCCTGAAGCTCAACGGAAAGATGCTTTCAGCGTCCAACCAGCTACAGGCTCAACCAGCAGAATAAGAAAAAGGCGGGTGTTTGACCCGCCTTTTCTCATTAAACTTGAATATCTTGCTCTAAAATCAGATTGGACGCCGCGCCCATGGTCTCGTACCAGCGGGCGCTTCTTTTCGCGCAAAGACTGGCTGCGTGTAGGCGGTGACCTCATTGAGGTTGCCGGACTCCAGATCAGCTCGTAGACGTGGGTTGTCCAGCGCGAAACTGTTGATGCCGACGCGGAGCATGAAGCCAATCTGATCGAGAATGAACGGACCAACCGCACGGATCTCGCCACCGTAGCGCAATCCATCTCTCAGGATGCGGGCAGCAGAGAAACCCCGACCATCTGCAAAGCTTGGGAAGTCTACTGCAATGAGTTCCAGCGCCTCAAGATGATCAGCCAGCTTTTCAGCCTTCTCACCAGCACGAAGCACAACACCTAAAGACAGGTTCGTCTGCTTAAGCTGTTGTTCTTCTGACAGAAAACGCTCCAGAGAGAAGATGAACTTCCCCTCAGCAGGCAGGGCATCATCCTCTGCGATGTAGGCCCAGTCATCGGCAACGATCTTGTCGTTCTTGAAGATCTCAGTGGTCTTTTTGAGTTCTGTTGTCATTTGAACCTCAGATGCTTTGGGCTGCGCCGCCCTTGGACGCACTTGAGAAATGAATTCCGCATTCGGTTTTGTTCTGGCCCCGCCAGCGGCCTGAGCGCGGGTCTTCGCCTGGAGCAACCTTATCCGTACATGGCATGCAACCGATTGAGGGGTACCCTTCCGCGACCAGTGGATGTGGTGGCAGGCCATTATCCTTTGCATATTGAAGGACTTCGGCAGCCGTCCAGTTGGCCAGCGGGTTCACTTTGATGCGACCTTCTTCGACTTCAAAATGCTCCAGACTGGCTCGAGTGTCAGCCTGATGGCGTTTGCGGCCTGATATCCAAGCTTCGAAACCACCAAGCGCTTTAGCAAGCGGAACCACTTTACGAATGTGGCAGCACCCGTCCGTATCAGACGCCCAGAGAGCACCTTTTGGGTCTTTCTCTGCAAGATCTTCTGGTTCAGGCGTGATGACACGCACGTCTAAAAGCCCAAGCTGTTCAACCAGTTCATCACGATAGCGCTTTGTTTCACCGAACAGTTTGCCGGTGTCGACAAACAGGACCGGTGTGCGCACGTCGATCTGAGAGACCATGTGAAGCAGCACGGAGCTGTCCGCGCCAAATGAGGACACCAGAGCAATCTCTCCAGAGAATTGCTCTGTGAGCGCGTGCTGCAGGATGTCCTGAGCATCGCGCTCAGAATACATCCGGTTCAGCAGCTTCACCTGTGCCTCCAAGGAGGCCTTATGTGATTGACTATGCTCCATAAAGAGCGTCCTTAAATGGCTGATCACCCAAGCGGCGGTAGGCTTCGATGAAGCTTTCTTCCTCATCCAGACGGTTCGCCAAATAGGTATCGACAACGGTTTCGACAGCATCTGTGATCTCTGCTTCCGGGAAGCCGCGACCGATGATTTTGCCGATGGAGGTGTTCTGATCCGCAGAACCTCCTAATGTGATTTGATAAAGCTCTTCGCCTTTGCGGTCTACACCCAGGATACCGATGTGGCCGACGTGGTGGTGACCACAGGCGTTGATGCAGCCGGAGATTTTCAGTTTCAGATCACCGATCTCATTCTGACGCTTAACTTCTTCAAACCGCTTGGAAATTTCCTGAGCAATCGGAATTGAGCGTGCGTTTGCCAGAGCACAGTAGTCCAGGCCTGGGCAAGCGATCATGTCGGTGATCAGGCCTGCATTGGAATCTGCAAGCTCATTGGCCTTCAGGATCTTGTAGACAGTGGGGACATCTTGCAGCTTCACGTGTGGCAGAACGAGGTTCTGCTCATGTGTGACGCGCAGCTCATTATGTCCAAACCGTTCTGCCACATCAGCAATTACATCCATCTGGTCTGCGGTCGCATCCCCCGGCGCTCCGCCAATTGGCTTCAGCGAGATGGTGACAGATGTGTAGCCTTCTGCTTTGTGCGCATGCAGATTGCGGCTTGAGAACAAGGCAAGATCACGGTCTTCGCGCTTGGCTGCTTCCAGCTCTGTGCTGATCTTTGGCAGGGCTTCAAAAGACGGCGGGGCGAAGTATTCGTTGATGCGAACGACTTCTTCATTTGGCAGGTCGAGGATACCGTTTTTGGTAGCCTCAAACTCAGTCTCAATGTCCTGCTTCAGCTCTTCCAGACCAGTTTCGTGAACCAGGATCTTGATGCGAGCCTTGTACTTATTATCGCGGCGACCATAACGATTGTAGACACGCAGGATCGCCTCGCTGTATGCCAGCAAGTCATTTTCTGGTAGGAAATCCCGTACCTTACGGCCAACCATCGGCGTACGGCCCAAGCCGCCGCCCACGAAGACCACAAAGCCGATTTCCCCATCTTCATTGCGGGTCAGCTGCAGGCCGATGTCATGGACCTGTACGGCTGCACGGTCATGTTCAGCACCTGTGATCGCAATCTTGAACTTGCGTGGCAGGAACAGGAATTCCGGATGCAGAGAGGACCATTGACGCAGGATTTCGGCGTAAACGCGTGGGTCTGCGAACTCGTCTGCGGCTGCGCCTGCGAACTGGTCGGAGGTGACATTACGGATACAGTTGCCGGAGGTCTGGATGGCGTGCATCTCGACGTCGGCAAGTTCATGCAGAATCTGCGGCGTATCAGAGAGCTTTGGCCAGTTGAACTGGACGTTCTGGCGCGTTGTGAAGTGGCCGTAGCCTCTGTCGTAAGTCCTTGCAATATGGGCAAGTTTACGCATCTGACTGCTGTTGAGCGTGCCGTATGGGATGGCAACGCGCAGCATGTAAGCGTGCAGCTGCAGGTAAAGACCATTCATCAGGCGGAGTGGCTTGAACTCGTCTTCGGTCAACTCGCCAGACATACGGCGGCGGACCTGATCTTCGAACTGGCTCACGCGCTGATTAACAAAGTCGCGATCAAATTCATCGTAGCGGTACATGGAAACTCCTGAATCTAAAAGGACTTAGGCCGAACGCAGGTGGCGTTCGGCTTGCTTGCCGAGGTCGAGACGAGTGGTTGGCCCTTGGGCGCGAATGCGCTCTTTCAGGCTCTTTGGCTGCAGGTGGCCGTCTTTCAGTTCCAGATCAATCGCGTAGGTGCCGAGAACGTATTGCTTGTCTTCACCGGCTTTTGCGAAATCCAGAGCTGAGGTCATGTCTTCGTCTGTGTTGAGGATCCAGGCTGCCTCAACAAACTCGACCCACTCTCCGTTGTGGCCGAGCCAGACGACATCACCATCGACCAGTCTGTTGGCGGTAATAGTTTTCATCGGGTCTCTCCCTAGGCTGCGACAACAGCCGGTAAACTTGCATATTTAATTGGGCTTAGAGGGAGCGAACGCGACTGATCTGCGTGGGCCACTGCCTTACCGATGATGATAAGTGTGGGTCCGGTGACGCTGTCGTGTTGCTCGAAATTACAAAGGTCTTGCAGGGTGCCTGCAAAATTGCGTTCTTTTGTCTGGGCTGCGTTTTCAATCGCCATGACTGGGGTGGATAAATCCAATCCTGACTTCACCAGAAGGTTGGCAACTTTTCCGGCAACGGTACGCCCCATATAAACAGCGGTTGTCGCTCCATTCAGAGCAAGATCCGCCCAGTCCGGGAGGATATCTCCATGCTGGTTATGCCCTGTAGCAAACACCAGCGAGGAGGCAACACCTCGTAATGTCAAAGGAATTTGCGCACTAGCGGCGGCAGCAAATGCAGCGGTGACACCGGGTACAATCTCAAAATCCACATCATGCTCACGCAGTGCGGCGATCTCTTCTCCAGCCCGGCCAAACACCATCGGGTCCCCTGCTTTCAGGCGGACAACCCGTTTGCCGGACTTGGCAGCAGAGACTAATAACTGGTTGATTTGCGTTTGCGTTGAACTGTGCGTTCCTTTGCGTTTTCCTACGCTGATGCGTGTTGCATCGCGACGCCCCATGGAAACCACGGCATCCGGTACCAATGCATCATAGAAAATGACATCTGCTTCTTGCAGGACACGCTGTGCGCGCAGGGTCAGCAGGTCTTCTGCGCCCGGGCCAGCGCCCACGAGCCAGACATATCCCCGCTGATCCTGCTCACTGTTCAGCAAGCGATGCGCTTCGGTCAGAGCCTTTTGTGTCTCACCAGCAAAAGTGTTCGCAGCTATAGTCCCTGAAAAAAATTCAGCCCAAAAGCGACGACGCGCACTTCCCGAAGGCATCAGCTTACCAACTGTAGCACGGAAGCTGTCTGCCAACCTTGCGAGTTGACCGGCTTCACGTGGTAACAAGGCTTCAACCTGTGCGCGGATGTGGCGGGCATAAACAGGGCCAACGCCTGTTGAGGTGATCGCCACGGCAACAGGTGCACGATTGACCATCGCACCGGTGTAAAAATCACAAAGCTCAGGACGGTCCACCGCGTTGACCGGGATGCCCTTCTCACGAGCTGCTTCCACAATTTCGCGATCCGACTCTTCTTCATCGGTGGCAGCAAACACGAGGACTGCGCCATCTAGGTAAGCCGGGTTGAACGCGCTGAGCATGAAGACACCGTCTGCATCGGCAACGGCTTCAGCCAGAGCTGCGCTAGGGCGCTCATGGCTGACAACGCGGATATGTGCTTTGGTTTGCGCCAAAAGCCTCACTTTCGCAGCAGCTTCATCACCACAACCAACAACAACAACCATTTTGCCTTCAACCTTGTGAAAGGTCGGAAAGACAGCGAGTTTATTGCTCTCGTCCTGTTGTGTGTTGAAGCTCTCTACCAAAGCCATTGCGCTCTCCAAGCGTTTTGGGATCATTGGGAGCGAGTTTACAGAGTGGAGTTCCTCTAAGCTCGGTATGGCATTCCAAAGCTGGATGACTGCGTAGAAAAGATTTTTTTCATGCGCTCGAACGGAGGAAAGATACGCTGACCTAAAAAACGGCGCATGTGAAATACCATTCTACATTATCAGCAGATAGAGCCACGTAAGCCCTCAAAATTACCGCTGCATTTTATGATTGAGAAAATAAATCTACATATTGCTATTACTCGTTCGAACAACAAACAGCAAAAATGAAAACCTATCAGTTTCGGACAACGCGCATTTTGAAGAATCTGGTTCTTCGTGTTTCACAAGCTGCTATCACGCGTTTTACGCTGAGTGCCAAGCCTATGAAATCTGTCCCGGCCTATCCTATTAAGTCTTCCAAACAGGATCAGACAGCATAGCCAGCCTTGTCCTTTTCCATTTCACTCAATATCCAGTCTCGGAACAGCTTTATTTTTCGGTTGTTTTTCTGCGTTTCACGGTAAACAAGCCAAACTGGATTTTCAGCCGTGCACTTTAACGGGAAAGGCTGAATAAGCAGGCCATCACGCAACGCACTTGAATGAAACAACGGTGTCAGGATCGCGACGCCATGCCCCGCAATTGCAATATTTCCATCAACCGTTTGCGTGCCCATTTGGGAAACGGGTTGGTTTGAAAAATCGGGGTCTTTCACGCCAGCTGCTTCAAACCAGTTTCTCCACCAAGGATCTCCTGTATCGATAATGGGAAGTTTCAGCAGGTCTTCGGGCTTGTTTACACCGCCAATGCTGTCAGCAAGCCTCGGACTTAACATGGGAGTATATGTAACTTCGGCTAGTTTAAAAGAACATAACCCAGGCCATTTTTTGGGGCTGTTTCTGATTCCTATATCGATATCAGAGGATGCAAAGTCGACAACATCGCCAGAGACTTCCAATTGAACAGCAATTTTGGGGTTCGCCATCTGGAACCCTCCAATACGCAACGAAAGCCAGTTCATGGCAAAGGTGGGAACCACACTTAGTTTCAGTGTCCCATCCTGCGTTCCTTGCACCGCCGAAAAGCCAGTCCGAATAGACTGAAAAGCCTCACTTGCAACTGCCGCAAGTTGCGCACCTGCATCCGTTAAAACAACTTGTCTTCCCACCCGATTGAACAAGGGTTTACCGGTACGATCTTCCAGCACTTTTATCTGATAACTCACCGCTGCTTGCGTCATTCCCAATTCTTCCGCAGCGCGGGTGAAGTTGGAATGTCTCGCTGCGGCTTCGAAGGCGCGAAGAGCGTTGAGTGGAGGTAGACCATTCGGCATTATTAATAAAATCTCCTTATGCTTTGATCCCTACATTCGATTGGACTGCAAATGCAACCTCCGGCATTAATTCCCCAACAACAGCAGGAGAAAAAGCATGGCAGATTTCACCGTAGAAACTCAGAAAACCAAAGCATTACCTAATACTTTCAATGTCTTAAAAAAATTATTTGGAGACTTTTTCTTTTCAATAAAAAGCGGGAGTGAGCGTTTGGATGCACGTGATCTGCCAGCACATTTACAAAAGGATATCGGTGTCAACTTAGAGTCAGGGCCAGTTATCAGATAAAGCGACATAAGGATGCCATATGATTCTTATTTATGTCTTAGATACCGATTTAGCTTGGCCCGCTTTGCTTCCGCAGCCTTTTCGATGTCCTCAGCCGAAAAGAGGCCTATCTCAATACATCTCTGGATCATATGTGAAAGATCACCAACTTCCGCAGCTAAGAGCTCAGCGTTGGTTTTCTCTTGATCGGGTCCTGTCGCGTTCACTCCAAAACGCAAAATCTTGCTAACCTGCTGTTGGACTTCAGCACATTCCTCCATCAGGACGATCAGCAGCTCGCGTTCGAGGCCGTCAGGAAGGTTATTGGCATCTTGCATGATATTCTCCGACTAACAAATCCAAACCAAGCATACAGCTGCATCACCCACCATAATGCGCGCTTACGATGACGCGGACTTCTACCAGGGCGCCTTCGCGGCGGAGGCCGGCGACCTCAACAGGGGTCCAGGCTGGGTAGGGTTTGGAGAATAACTCAAGGCGGATGGAGTTGAACAGCTCGAAGTGCTCTCGCAAGCCTATATGGTAGCTGGTCATTTCGACGATGGCATCCATCTCGACATTCGCTTCATGGAGGATGCATTCGATTTTTTTGAAGGTGTTGCGGAACTGGGCCTCAGGGTCTTCCGGCATCAGGCCGCTCATATCCGCGCCTGTCATGCCACTCAAGAAGATGTGGTTTCCTGAGAAGATGGCTGGTGACATGTTGAGCTCTTCTGAGACAGACTGAAACTCATGCGGAAGCACTAAACGCTTGACCATAAAATACCTTTCACGGCGCATCTCTAAGGAGTGTTGTTTGCATTTAGAGACATGCAAACCTAAAACGCCCCCTGAACTTATCAGAGGGCGACGCAAATCCAAATGGCATTGTCACATGCTAGTGCCTATTGCTTAAACTTGGATTCTATGAACTCAACGGCTTTACAAGGAATGTAGTTGCCGCGTCTGATCAGGTTGCGGGACTTAGATTTGTAGACCACATCTCTAAGCACCAGATACGCAGGCAGTTTGGCGCCGGAGCCGTAGACTTTCATGATCATTTCCGCCCATTTCTTTGCCAGATCACTTGGCTTATCGACGATAGGTACGCCATTGTGCTTTTCACCGGTGTATTTGAGGATCAATTCCTTTTGAACCGCAGGCTTTGACAGGGCTGCCAGTGCACCTGTCAGCGAGGCTTCGTGATCCTTTGAACTGCCGTCTGTTTCTGTACGGCCACCTTCCGATGCACCGTCAGTCTCTTCTACTTCCTCTTCTTTTTCTTTGACGACTACATTGTAGAGATTCTTCTTGCCATTTGGGTCAGGCTTGAACTCGATCTCAAACATCATTGCCCAGGGCTGTTTACTTGCCCACTTCTTGATGTTCTTGAGGCTGGTACCCTTGCCCATTTTGGCAATAACCTGATCAAGAATGTTTTTCTGCAAAGCATCGAATGCTTCGTGAGCTTCGCCAAAACTTTCCAGCAAGCCCTCGCCTTTGGAACTGAGGAACTTCTCAAGCTCTGCTTTATGTGCTTGCAGTTTCTCAGCTTTGCGGGCCTGGTCTGCTTTGAGGTCAGCCATATTGTCTGCAAGGTCAGCCAAATCTCCGGCCATGTTTTTTGGTGCTGTGCGAAGCTTTTGAGCTGCCTGAACGGACTCTGAGGTATCCTTATAGGTCACCACGTGCACTTTCTTTTCAGGCTTGCCGCGCTTGAGTTTTCCTTTAAGGCCAGAGCGGTTTTCGCGATACCAGACTTCCTTCACTTCCATATAGTCAGGCAGTTGATCCGATATGTCCTGGCCTTGCTTTTGCGCTGTTAGCAGGGTTTTGGCCCATGCCATGGAGGCCTCGCTGGGTATGCCCACGAATGGCACGTCATCCGGCCCTTTTTCTCCTGTTTCGCGATGAGACATGGAAGCCATCATCTGGCCTGAGCGAAGGCCATTGAAGACCAGCTCCGGAGTGTTTGCCAGATCTGTTTTGGTTACAGCTTTGTGGGGCATGTCCACGTGGTTGTCGACCATCGGGTCGCCCGTGTTTGCTTGCGTTTCCGGCGCTGTACGCTGTTCTGAAGTGATGGAGTACTCACGTCCTTCCTTCTTAATGTTGACCTTCATCATCGGCGCCCATGGCTGTGTCTCTGCCCATGCAAGGGTCTTCTTGACGTTGTTGCTCTTGCCAAGGTGGGTGTGCACCATTTCTTCTGCTGTGCGCTGTAACCCAGAGGAGGCGAAGACAGCTTTGGGCCGCTCATCAGACAGTTGCAGAACGGCTGCTTCGACCTCAGCCCCCCGACTGATTGCTACTTCTACGCAGTTGGTGCAATTGAGCGCGAAGGCCATTTGTTTGGAGGTGGCGGTGCCATAGGCGATGGCTTCTTCTTCCAGCCCGGCCAGTCGTTTCTTTTCGCGATCCGTCACCGCATTCGCTTTGGCTTCGTGCAGGGTCTTCATCATGGTGTCGCCAAAGGCTTTTTCCTGCATCAACTCTTTGGTTGTGGCCACCAGCTCATTGCCCAACACCTTCATATTCTGGCTGAAGAACATAATGGTTTCGCGCTGAGCAGTCTCCATCTGGTTGGAGGGTGTATCACTGGCCTGACGGAGATAGGCTCTGAACTCAGGCGCGGTTGCCTGATCCTGAAACGCTTCACGGGTGAGCTGGCGGGATTGTTTTTTCAGCTCAATTTCGTGCTGCATCAGCACCATTTGCCGGGCTTTAGTATCACTCTCCCCTAAGGTGCCTTTGACCAGTCGGTCCCATTTGACGGCCTCCGGGTCTGCATAGGCTGCGCCCAACGGGTCTTCATCATAGTGGGATTTTTGGGATTGGTAGGAGTTGAGCCGCTCCGTGAAACCTTCAGTAGGTCTGATACCCGCATCACTCAAAGCGGCAGTCAGCGGGCGCTTTTTACGTTCTTCAGCCGGTGTGCCAGCAACCACATAATCTGCGATGTCAGGATCAATGGTCCAATCCGGGGTATCTTCATCAGTCTCCTGACCGATGGCGGCCGTTGCCTCAGAGGGTTTGCTGGTGACGCTTGTGGAGCGCTTCTTCCGGGCACCACCAACGAGATCATGGAACTTCCAGTTCATCTCTGAATAGACTTTTTTCAGCCAATCATCGTATTTGGGGGCTGACTCTTGTCCCGGCATAGACACACCTCTTCTGACCTTGCGTCATACAAGAGGTTTACCACGTTCACATTGGCGTGATGATGGTGGTCTGGCGGCTTAGTTAGCGATTGGCTAGCGGCAAGGTCACAATGCAAAAGAAAAGCCCCGGCAGACCGGGGCTCTCCTGATTAATCATCTGGCTTCACTGCACTTATTTTAGGCGCTGAAGTACGGAGACGTAGTTGGCAACGGCTGCGCCGCCCATGTTGAAGATGCCGCCGAGTTCTGCGCCTTCAACCTGAATGCCGCCAGCAGTGCCTGTGAGCTGCATGGCTGTGAGGGCGTGCATGGAAACACCGGTTGCGCCGATCGGGTGGCCTTTTGCCTTCAGACCGCCAGATGGGTTGACCGGCAGTTTGCCATCCTTCTGGGTCCAGCCTTCCAGGATGGCTCTTGCGCCCTGACCTTCTGGTACCAGACCCATGGCTTCGTATTCGATCAGCTCAGCGATGGTGAAGCAGTCGTGAGTTTCAACGAAGGACAGGTCTTCGATGGTAATGTTGGCCATGGAGAGCGCGCGCTTCCAGGCTTCTGTACAGCCTTCGAACTTGAGGATGTCGCGCTTAGACATTGGCAGGAAGTCCTGCGCATGGCCCATGCCGCGGAAGGCAACGGCCTTTTTCGCGGAGAGTGCAGTGGTGGTGTCAGTAAGGACGATGGCTGCTGCACCATCGGAGACCAGCGAGCAGTCTGTACGCTTCAGCGGGCCAGCCACGAACGGGTTCTTCTCGCTCTCGTTGAGGCAGAACTCGACGCCAAGATCCTTGCGCATCTGCGCATATGGGTTTTCGACGCCGTTCTTGTGGTTCTTTGCAGCAATATGGGCCAGCGCTTCGCTCTGGTCGCCATGCTTCTGGAAATACATGCCAGCGATTTTGCCGAAGACGCCTGCGAAACCAGCCGGGGTGTCGCCATCTTCCGGAAGGTAGGAAGCTTTGAGCAAGTTCGCACCGATTTCGCGACCTGGCGTGGTGGTCATCTGCTCAACACCAACGACGAGCACGAACTTGGCGTCGCCTGCCTTGATGGATTTGACGCCCTGATGCACTGCAGCTGAGCCGGTCGCACATGCGTTTTCAACGCGGGTAGTTGGCTTGAAGCGCAGTTTGTCATCTGCCTGAAGCACCAGGCTTGCTGTGAAATCCTGCTTGGAGAAACCTGCATTGAAGTGACCCAGAACGATCTCATCAATGTCTTCAGCGGCGAGACCGGCATCGGCAATCGCTTGCTTGGCAACTTTTGTGACTAGAGTCTCTACAGTCTCATCTGCCAGTTTGCCAAACGGTGTGTGTGCCCAACCAATAATTGCGGCCATTTTCTTCTCCCAAAGAATTTAAAGTGGGTGCCGAAAGTCTCGCCTCAAACCCGGCTCTCAAATGCGCGCAAATCGTTTCACCCCTGCGCGCGAGATGCAATCATACGGAAGTTGTAGTGAACGGGGCTATCCGAGGGACTTTATGCTAGGTTTTGTCGATCTGACAGTCATTTCCACCCAAGCAGGGTGATGGTTGCTGGTTAGCCTTCTCCGCGTGAGCAAGGTTAGACTGGCGGTGTGCGATGACTTTCTCATTCATCTCCCCTTATTTGATATTGATGGGTTTCTATTGGGTGAAAACAGTCCTTCATATTGAACGAATTTCGGAATGTGTATGGGGGAGTAAACTCTAGATTATTGCGGATAATCCAAGAGTTTGAGGCCCGATATCTCCACCCAGAGCAAAATCATCGACATTGCAGCAAAGCGAGCCCAGCAAGGAAGGCCAACCGCTGACGAGCGATCTGATGAGGCCCGCATTTCAATGTCCGTTTTCATCATCGCGATGAATGAGGAAGACCGTATTGGACAGACGATTGCCAGCTGCATTCACTGGGCTGATGAGGTCATTGTGATTGACAGCGGATCTACGGACCAAACCGTCACCGTCGCCCAGCGCATGGGGGCACGTGTGCTGCACAATGACTGGAACGGGTATGGCTTGCAAAAACGGTTTGGCGAGGACCAGTGCCGGAATGACTGGATCCTGAACATTGATGCCGATGAGGTGGTTACGCCTGCATTGCGTGATGAGATACTGGGCTTGTTCCAGACCTCCGTTCTAGCGGAGAACGACTTTTGGGAGGTGGACATCTGCGATGTGTGGCCTCACGAAAAGACCGCTGCAAAACACGCTTACTCTCATAAGCAAATCCGGCTTTACCGCAGGAGTGTAGGCCGTTTTTCTGCCAGCTCGGTGCATGACACGGTCCGTCCACCCAGCGATGCCAAGGTGGGTATGCTGAAAGGGCATATGGACCACCGCAGTATTCCCAGTGTCGCCTTCCACTTTGAGAAGATGAACCGCTACTCCACCATGCAAGTGCATGAGATGCGTGGACGGGGGCGCAAAATGCCAAAGTCACGGCTGCTCTATGAGTTTCCCGCAGCCTTTCTGAAGGGCTATCTGGTGCGCGGATACTGCCGTTATGGCTGGTGGGGCCTAATTGCCTCAACCAATTACGCGGTTGGGCGATATCTGCGGGTCGCGAAATCCATTGAAGCAGATCTTCTGGAACAAGCTCATGCATCTCAGAGGGGTTCAGCTGCTGTGCGGCAGGATAAGACCTGAGCCAGCTTACGCCCAGTATCCCAGATTTTTCAAAGAAACGACGCAACACAACAAACGCTTAAGCAGATAGGTGGCTTATTCAATGGCTGAAAAGCAACAGCAGGACCCCGCCCCTCTTGTCAGCGTGTTGATCCCAGCGCGCAATGCTGCAAACACGCTTGGAGAAACTCTGAGCAGCCTGCTGGCACAAAGCTTCACCAATTTTGCTGTTGTGTTGGTGGATGATGCCTCCACCGATGAAACCCGGGAGATTGCCGAGCATTTTGCTGGTCATTTTCCGAAGGGCCGGTTTCAGATCCTTGACGGGCCGGGTCAGGGGATCTCAAATGCCCTGAATACCGGACTTGCAGTGATTGAGAGCCCCTTGGTTGCCCGCCTTGATGCGGATGACCTGTCGGAGTCGCTTCGGCTGGAGCGGCAGGTCCGGATTATGAACCGGAACCCTGACTGGCAGTTGTGCGGAACAGAAGTTTCCGTGATTGACAAAGCCGGGCAGATCATTGACCAGATGGAATGCCCAAAAAGCTCGGTCGAGATCCGCAAACGCCTTTTTGAGAAGTGCTGCTTGTACCATCCGACTATCATGTTTCGACGGGATGCTGTGTTGGCTCTTGGCGGGTATCGTCCGCATTTTGATGGTGCTGAGGATTATGACCTTTATCTGCGCTTGCTGGAATATGGGAAGATTGGCGCTCTTAACGAGCGGCTTGTTCGGTATCGGCTGCATCCGGGTCAGGTGACGGCACGCAGCGGACGACCTTATCGGATGGTGGCTGATATGGCGTTGCTCTGTGCTGTTGCGCGGTTGCATGATGAAGAGGAACCGACTTTCAGCGAGGATACATTCGCGAATGATCTGGGCCAAGCACTGCGTGCCGAACTTCGGGAACGCGGCTTCTCGCATATCTCGCCAAAAGTGGCGCGGCATATGGCACAGCGGATCAAAAAATCCAAGGCGCGGTTGGAGTATCTGAAGGGACTGCTATTTATTGAGAACGCGAAGGCACGAAATTATAAAGAGGCCGCCAAGGCGTTGTTGGTGTGAGGTTTTGTTCTCAAGCTTGCAGTGATTGCACGGTCTCTACCATCTGTGATGAGCACGAGATAGCAATTCTCCTTGACGTCCAATGTGGGATTGCTCAGGGGCTGTAGAAGCAGACATTGTTATTCATGCGGGTACGCTTTTTTGTATGCGCCTGCCCTGCGACCGATCTTTCGCTGATCGAAGCGACCAGTTTCACATGCACGCCCTACTCTGGCTTGGTCCACTGCGCCAATTCTATCGTGATTTTTTCTGGTCCGAACAGAAACACCAATTTTCTGTCGTTAAACTCCATGACTTCAGAGCGGGCTTTGAACCCGGCGGTTTGAAGCTTTGACAGTCTGTCCTCCAGATCATCAACCGCGAAACACAAGTGATTGTAGCCTGTTCGGCAGAGGTCTTCGGGGTAAGGCTCGCTGCGAGGCTCTGGGTTGTGGTAGTGTAGCAACTGAATTTCAAACCTTGGGCTATGGCCTTTCAGCACCAGCGTGACGTGCTCTGCTTCCAGATCCGGAATGCCCATGTACTTTGAAAACACGGGACCGGAGATGACGAGAGATTTTTCTTCCTGAAAATCAAGCAGGGCAAAAAAGGAGCGCGCCTCCTCCAGATTGCGGACCGCCACCGTCACATGATCAGGGTGCATTTTGTTGGTCTCCTCGCATGCAGGTACACTCCGAGGCCGACTTACGCCCTCTACCAGCCTCATACCTCGATTACTTCATTCTGACACGAGCATGTGGTCGATGAGACCCTGTGTATTGTCGGAGCCGCTGACGAAGTCGTCCCACAGGCTCATGAGCATGTCATCATAGTTTTCTGCGATCTGCTGGATGTTGAAGAGACGAAGTACTCTCTCCCGTCCCGCCTCTGCCATGTCTTCGCGCATGGGTTGGTTATCAGCCAGATCGAGCAGCGCTGACGCAATTTCTTTGGGCGCTCTTGGGTTGATCACCTTGCCAGTTTCTCCGACCGCCTCCCACAAGCCTCCTGAATGCGTGGTGATCACTGCAGCACCGCAGCTCATCGCTTCAATCGCAGTGCGGCCAAACCCTTCTGCTACGATGGAAGGCACCACTGCGATGGATGATCTGGCGAGGCGTTTTTGGACATCTGAGGCATTGAGATTGGTCTCGATGGAGACGCTGGCAGCATGGTTTGAAAGCATTTGTCGGAGCGAGTTTGCAGTCGATTGCTCCCCTTCATCGGTAACGGCCAGTACCAAGTTCAGTTTCCAGCCCGTTCGGTCCAGACGGTCAGCGCAGGCAAGCCAAGCCTGGGCCAGGTCGAACACGCCTTTGTCTTCCCGCGCTCGGCCTACATAGATCACCGAGTTTTCTTTGGGGGCTGGGGACCAGAGGTCGCAGTCTATGCCGTTGGGCACGACAACACTGCGGGCCTTCACTCCGGTGAAATTCTCGCAGAAATTATTGCGTGCATCCTCGCCAACCCAGATGATGCCTGCGAGGCGGTTCATTTTGCGAGTATACTTCCAGCGTTTGAAGGCGCTGTTGCGCTCAAACCTGCCATGCCTGTGTAAGACCACAGGGGTGCCCGGAAAATCCGTGATGATCTGAAACGCTGTTTCCAGATGCTGATGCACGACAATCAGTTGCGGGCCGAACTCTGACAGCGGGTCGTAAAACCTCGCTGGAGTTGGCTTTTTGCCCGGTTCTGTCACTGCTAAAACATCAACATCCTCAAAAAGATCCTCCTCGCCCCCTGCAAAGATACGCAGGTTGCCTTTGTTCTGGCTATGAAGCGCAAGATCATGAGCGCACAGATCTATTGATGTGGCTCGAGACTGGCAAAAATGCATATTACGCGGCATTACGATTGCAGTTCTCAATGCGGCCCCCACTCTACTGTTTGCATTCAGCAAAGCTTGAAGTGCGCGGACTGTACATTCCTTAGAAGTCTTCCTTCTAAAATCAGGGGTGCTTCTTTAAGGAGGTGAAAATCCCTGATGCTCCCCGGGGCTACATCTGTGGGAGGGAGCGCTCTTCCTGCTTGTAATTGGCGGAAAACAAAGGCAATAGAGCTGTGAATGTCATTGGCTTGAGCCTCAATGACCATAAGCGGATTGGATGGATCTTTGACAAAGCGCGTTGCAATCATCGGGGCAGGCCCCGCCGGGCTGTTTGCTGCTCAACATCTGGCAGAAGCCGGCGTGCGCGTGAGCCTCTTTGATCAACGCCCCTCTCCTGCCCGCAAGTTTTTGATGGCTGGGCTTGGAGGTCTCAATCTAACCCACAGTGAGGATCTGGAGGTTTTTCTGAGCCGCTACCGTCCTGCACACGCGCAATTGCTAAAGTCGGTACGGGACTTTCCTCCTGCTGCACTGCGGGAATGGAGCGCGGGGTTGGGGCAGCCAACTTTTGAAGGCTCGAGTGGCAAGGTGTTTCCTGAGAGTTTCAAGGCCTCTCCGCTGTTGCGGAATTGGCTGAAACGGCTTGATCAGCACGGTGTGACTCTACACACCAATACTCGTTGGCATGGATTTGATGAAGCTGGAAGTGTACTGCTGCAGAAAGGCAATGAGCCCATTGAAGCGCAGGCGTTTGACGCTGTCCTGTTGGCGCTTGGAGGAGGTTCCTGGGCGAAGCTTGGGTCTGATGGTGCGTGGGTTTCGACTTTCCGTGACAAACAGATTGACGTGAACGCGCTACTCCCTGCCAATTGCGGGTTTGAGATTGCGTTTTCGGATCACTTCAAGGACCGTTACAAAGGCACCCCCCTGAAGAAGGTTGCTGTGTCCCACGCAGAGCGCCGTGTTGTTGGCGATGCCATGCTGGATGCTTCTGGAATTGAAGGAGGCGTGATCTATGCGCTTTCAGCTGATCTGCGTGATACAATCCTTGCAACAGGGGCGGCCCAGATTGAGATTGACCTGAAGCCGGACGTTTCCGCTGACAAACTCGCGTCCAAACTGAAGCGGCCTCGTGGTAAGCAATCCATGAGCAACTACCTGCGCAAGGCGACTGGTCTGCCTGCTGCTGCCATCGCTTTGATGCGGGAAGCCGGGCCACTGCCGATTGAGGCTGATGAACTGGCGGCGCGTATCAAGGCATTGCCATTGCAGCTGACAGCGCCACGGCCTATTGACCGGGCTATCTCCAGCGCGGGCGGCATTTCGTTTGACGAAATCGACGAGCACTACATGCTCACCAAACTGCCGGGTGTGTTTGTGGCAGGCGAGATGCTGGACTGGGAAGCTCCAACGGGTGGCTATCTGCTGCAGGCGGTGTTTGCGACAGGCCGCTCTGCTGCACTTGGCATGAACGCGTTCCTTCAGGACTGACGGGTTTGGAACTGACGCCTGTAGGCAGTTGGTGTGGTGCCATATTTGCTTCGGAAGTGATGCCGCAAGGTTGCTGCTGAGCCGAACCCACACAGGTGGGAGAGCCTCTCCATATCCATCGTTTCCTTTGCCTCCAGCAGGTGTTTTGCCGTCTCTAATTGCTTGGTACGTCGCCATTCTGCAGGCGCCAGTCCGGTTACCTTTGAGAACTTGCGAATGAACGTGCGTTGGCTCATGCCCATCAGAACTGCCATTTCTGGCACGGACATGGTGTAGGCTCGCTTCTTCTCCAGTTCCTCAAAAAGCGAGGCAAAGCGTTTGCTTTCTCGTTCATCAGGTACAGGCTGCTCTGCAAACTGGGTTTGCGTTCCTTCCCTAAACGGGGGCGCGACCAATCGTTTGGCAACGCTGTTGGCGATCTGAGAGCCGTAATCCTGCCGGATGATGTGGAGCGCGAGGTCAATGCCTGCTGCACTGCCCGCGGAGGTAAACACCCTGTCGGTCTCAGAGTAGAGCCGGTCTTCTTCCACGTTGATGGACGGAAACTCTGTTTGCAGCGCCTCGGCATAACGCCAGTGCGTGGTAGCTGTGCGGCCATTGAGGAGGCCCGATTGCGCCAGAACGAAAGCGCCGGAGCAGATGGAAGCAACACGGGCTCCCCTATTGTAGGCCGCGCACAGGGCCTCAATCAGGTCCTCCGGCACCGGGGTTTCAATGCCGCGCCAGCCGGGGATGAGGATGATGTCGGCATGCTCCAGCGCATCCAGCTGCTTTTCCGCGTTGATTTCCAGACCACCCGCGGCTCGGATAGGGCCGTCCTCGATGGCAACGGTCTCATATCTGTACCAATTCGCGCCAAGCTCTGGTCTTGGCAGGCCGAACAGCTCGTAGGCCTGACCGAACTCGAAGGTGCACAAACCGTCGTAGATGAGCGTTGCAACAAGCGGGCCTTCGGGGCTGCGAGGTGTGGATTGGACCATCGGAAAATTCAACTCAAACAAGATTGGCGTATTTTTTACGAATATAGTCATTTGAGCCAGTTTTTTACAACCGGGAAATTCTCCAGATTACGTGAGCAGGCGAGAATCCTGTCATCACCCAATGCAGCTTGCCGAGGCACCCCTCATGCAAGCTGCTTTAAAATAAGTGTTTTTGGTGCTCCACTCCCTAATTGAGAGCATCCTTGCAGATTTGGAGAAGTACATGTCCCCACGCGCACTCGAATATTCCCCAGCAGACCCAAAGCTGGCACTCTCGCATTTCCGTTCAATCCTGCAGTTCGAAACAGATTGCTCTGATGTGCAAGCAGATCTGGCAGATGGCACTGCAGAGTTTGTTTTGCTTGATGTTCGCGGTGCTGCCCGCTTTGCGAAAGGACACGTGGATGGTGCGATCTGTTTGCATCACCGCGATCTAACCGAACAGAACCTTGCCAAATGGCCAATGGACACTGTGTTTGTCGTCTATTGCGCTGGGCCGCATTGCAACGGGGCAGACAAGGCCGCCTATAACCTCTCCCGCTTGGGACGTCCGGTGAAGATTATGCTGGGCGGTATGACTGGCTGGATCGATGAAGGCTTTGAGCTGGTTGCGTCACCAGCTGAAGAAGTTGCTTAAGCCGAGCACCCACTCATAAAAAAGGCACCGAGGTGGGAGGATACCTCGGTGCCAAACAAAGCAGGCATAAAAAGACCGATTGGGAGGGGAGGTACGGCCTTTAAAATCGTCAGGGCAAGACAACCTGCCTTGAAACAAGGGAGACCCACCAAGCAATGGAAACGGGTCACCCTTCAGTTGTCCGCATAGTGATATGCAGATAATCCCTTTTCAGGACTTATTGTTATTTTGGTAATACTGACTGCAAAGCACTCAGTACTTAATGACGCCCTGTTAAACCAGTGTTCTTATTGCTATTGAAGGTATCAGGATCTTGTTATCATCAGGTTGTCAGAGATGGTGAACAAACACTTAGCCGACACACCTGCAGAGAGACGCGGCCTAACGGCTAATTGAGGTGTAAACAGGGCAAAATGCGGCTTTTCCATGGCGCATAGCCGTCAGCTTGTCGCAGTGAAAGCGGGAGCAGCCACAATGTCTTACAGTAAATTTCAATTTCTATCTGCTTCAACTGACAACACAAAGAGTAATTGCAAATATTGGACAAGCTTACAGATTACAAAAATCGTTTTTTGATAAAAAATTATGGCTAGATGAAATTTATTTTCGAAAACAGCAAATACAAGTGATCCGCTCAAACCTTAACAATTTGGCTCAATCTGGAATCATTGACTCCTTCCTAAATACATGCGTCAACTATCTTTACGTTGTTTAAGGGCAGGCTTGCGAAGTCTTTTGAAGCGGTGTTTGCGTTTAAGACGGCCCCGGGACAACGTGGGAGGGGTTTCATTATGCATAAATTACTAAGGGCCGCGGCAGTTAGCCTGGCGGCCAGCGCGTTTGCGCTTTCTGTTTCTTCAAATATTTCCTCTGCGGAAGAGCCAATCAAGATCGCCCATGTCTATGGTAAAACCGGCCCCTTTGAGGCCTATGCCAAGCAGTCTCATGTGGGTTTGATGATGGGGCTGGAATATGCCACTGGCGGCACAATGGAAATTGACGGTCGCAAAATTGAGGTCATCGAAAAAGACAGCCAGCTCAAGCCGGATATCGGACGTGCCATGCTGGCCGAGGCTTATGGCGATGATGAGGTTGATCTGGCAATTGGGCCGGTCTCCTCTGGTGTTGCCTTGGCCATGCTTTCAATTGCGGAGGAATACGAGAAACTGCTGATCGTGGAGCCTGCCGTTGCTGACAGCATCACTGGCGCCAACTTCAACCGCTACATCTTCCGCACGTCGCGGAATTCCTCTCAGGATGCGATTGCGAATGCTGTTGCTCTTGGGCAGGACGGGGCGTCTATTGCCACGCTGGCGCAGGATTATGCGTTTGGGCGTGATGGTGTGGCTGCTTTTCGCAATGCGATTGAAAAGACCAATGCCAAGCTGGTGTTTGAGGAGTACGCACCGACGGACACCAAGGATTTCACTGCGAGTGCCCAGCGCATCTTTGAGGCTCTGAAGAACGAGAAGGGCCGCAAGTTCCTGTTTGTGATCTGGGCTGGTGGCGGAAACCCGCTGGCAAAAATCAACGCGATGAACCCGGAACGTCATGGGATTGAGATTGCAACGGGCGGCAATATTCTGGCGGCTCTGAAAGCCTATAAGGCCATGCCGGGCATGGAAGGCGCGACCTACTATTACTACGAAATCCCACAGAACCCGGTGAATGATTGGTTGGTGAAGGAGCACGAGGCTCGTTACAGCTCACCGCCAGACTTCTTTACAGCAGGTGGTATGGCGGCTGGCATTGCTGCTGTTGAGGCGATCCACAAAGCTGGCTCTACGGATACCGAAGAGCTGATCTCCGCCATGGAAGGCATGGAGTTTGAAGGGCCAAAGGGGCTGATGAAGTTTCGCGCTGAGGATCATCAGGCATTGCAGTCCATGTATCACTTCAAGATCCGCGTGGACCCTGAGGTTGAATGGGGCATTCCTGAGCTGGTACGTGAACTCAAAATTGAGGACATGGATATCCCAGTTCAGAACCAGTAGGTCCCAGTTTTACATAGCTCAGAGAGGGAGCGGACCACCTGCTTCCTCTCCTAAATCGCAAAAGATAACGCTCTGAAACCATAAGACATTTCTGCAGAATTGCTGACCTCATCCTCAGTTGCAGATTGTCCCGCTCATGGATTATCAGAGCCTCAAAGAGCGAAGTACAAGACCATGGACATTCTCTTAAAGCTGTTTTTGCCGCTTTCGCTGGCGTTCATCATGTTCTCCCTCGGGATCTCCCTCACCCTGCAAGACTTTAAACGTGTTGTGCAGATGCCGCGTGCTTTCAGCATTGGTATGCTGGGGCAATTACTGGTGTTGCCCGTTATTGCCTTTCTCATTTTGCAGGTGGTGGAGCTGGAGCCTGCCATGGCGTTTGGTGTGATGCTGCTTGCCTTCGCACCGGGTGGCGTCACCTCCAACATGCTGACACGGTTCAGCGGCGGGTCTGTAGCACTGGCGGTGTCGCTCACGGCAGTAACCAGTGTGCTGTGTGTGCTGACGGTGCCGGTTTTTGCAGCGGCATCCGCAAACTACTTTCTTGGCGCAGCCATGCCCAAGATTGATGTGACGTCTATTGGCATTTCCATGGCACTGATTACGGCTGTTCCCGTTGCGATTGGGGTTCTCGTCAATCATATGGCGCCATCGTTTACCGCCGCGATTTCCAAAGTGGTGTCGCTGTTGGCCTCCGTACTGTTTGTGGTGATCGTGCTTGGAGCCATTGCCACCAACTGGTCTGTGCTGACGGCTAACATTCTGGAACTGGGGCCAGTCCTTATTCTGCTGAATGTGGTGATGTTGCTGATTGGGTATGGCGGCGCGAAGCTTATGAAGCTCTCGCATCCTGACAGTGTTGCGATTGCTATGGAGGTGGGCGTCCAAAATGCCACGCTTGGGATAACCGTTGGGGCTTTGATCGCGATGAACGGCGAAGCGTTGCCGCCGTACAGTCTGGCCTCCGGCATTTACGGCATCACCATGTATGGCTGCGCCTTCCTCTTCATCCTCTGGGCACGGCGGAAAGCGCGGGCAAATCCGAGCCTTCGTGCCCAAAGTGAACTCTCATAAAGGGCAGGTCTTTGGAATTGCAGAAAGATGAAAAGCCGGTTCTGAGTACGCGTGATCTGACCATTCGTTTTGGTGGTCATGTGGCTGTTGATGCGGTGTCCTGCGATTTTCATCGCGGGACACTGACTGCCATTGTAGGGCCGAATGGAGCGGGCAAGACCACTTACTTCAACTTGATTTCCGGTCAGCTCTCTGCAAGTGCCGGTCATGTCTGGCTTAATGGCGAAGACATCACGCGCCTTTCAGTTGCCGACAGGACGCTGCGTGGCATCGGGCGGGCGTTTCAGATGACCAATCTGTTTCCCGGCCTGAGCGTGCGGGAAAATGCACGGCTGGCGGTGCAGGCTCATCAACGGATGGGCATGGATTTGTTTTCCATGGCGGACAGTCATGTGGAGCTTACTGAACGGGCAGAGCACATTCTTGCAGAGGTGCATTTGCTGGATAAGGCCAAGCAGATCACTTCTGAACTGTCGCATGGAGATCAGCGCAAGCTGGAGGTGGCGCTGATGATTGCCATTGGTCCGCAGGTGCTGATGTTTGATGAACCAACGGCTGGCATGAGCGTTGATGAAGTGCCGGTTGTGCTGGACCTGATCCGTGAGCTGAAGCAGGACAAGGACCGCACAATTTTGCTGGTTGAGCACAAGATGGATGTGATCCGTTCACTGGCTGATCGGATTATCGTGCTGCACAACGGAGAGCTGGTGGCAGATGGGGACCCTGCTGAGGTGATCGCCTCTCCTGTGGTTCAGCAGGCTTATCTGGGTGTTGCGCCTGAAGAGAAAACAGAGGGTGCGCATGTCTGATGCTCTTCTCAGCCTAAACGGCGTTCACACGCATATTGGCCCCTACCACATTTTGCAGGGCGTTGATCTGGAAGTTCCACGCGGTGGTGTCACGGTTCTGCTTGGGCGGAATGGTGCTGGCAAAACGACGACACTGCGAACCATCATGGGCCTGTGGCAAGCCTCACAAGGTACGATCCGTTTTGATGGAGCGGCAATTCAGAAAGAGACGACACCGGCCATTGCCCAGCGTGAGATTGCTTTTGTGCCCGAGGATATGGGCATCTTCACCGATCTGACCGTGCATGAAAATATGCTGCTGGCGGCACGGGGCGGAGCGATTGATGAGGAGCGGCTGGGATGGATTTTTGGCCTGTTCCCTCCCTTAAAAATATTTTGGCAGAGTGCGGCGGGTAATCTTTCTGGCGGGCAAAAGCAGATGCTGGCCGTTGCTCGTGCGATCATTGAGCCGAGGAAACTGATCCTGATTGATGAGCCGACCAAAGGGCTGGCACCTGCGATCATCAACGCCATGATTGCAGCCTTGAAAGAACTGAAAGAGATGCAGACCACGATATTGCTGGTGGAGCAGAACTTTTCCATGGCGCGCGCAGTGGGAGACACCGTTGCCGTGATGGATGACGGGCGGATTGTTTATTCCGGCGATATGGCAGAGCTGGCAGCTGATGCCGGATTGCAGGAGAGGCTGATGGGACTTTCACTGGAGGCACACCAATGAGTAACAGCCTGATTAAACCGCGCATCGAGCGCCCTTCCCCCTCTCAGATAATCGAGGCAAAAGCTCCGCTGTTGCTTGTGCCTGTGCTGATGGTGATTGGCTTGCTTGCGATTGGTTCCGGCTCCACCTGGTTGACGCTGACGGCGGCGGGACTGGCGATGGGGATGATGATTTTCATCATGGCGTCTGGCCTTACTGTGATCTTCGGCCTGATGGACGTGATCAACTTCGGGCATGGGGCGTTTATTTCGCTTGGAGCCTTTGCAGGATTTACCATTTTGGGTCTGCTAGGCGGGTGGATTGAGAGCCCCAGTATTGCGCTTAATCTGGGCGCTGTTCTGCTTGCTGTGGCGTTTGCCATGCTGGTGACGGGCCTTGCGGGCTATGGCTTTGAGCGGCTGATTGTTAAGCCGGTGTACGGGCAACACCTGAAGCAGATCCTCGTGACCATGGGCGGGCTGGTTGTGACGCAGCAGCTGATCTATGTGATCTGGGGGCCGGATGAGATTGTGCTGGCGCGGCCTGCTGCGTTTCAGGGTTCTTTTGTGGTGCTGGGCGCTGCCATTGAGAAATATCGTGTGTTGGCCATTGTAATCGGGCTGGCATTGTTTGTTGCCATGCGTCTGGTTTTAAACCGGACACGCATTGGGCTGCTGGTGCGGGCTGGGGTTCAGAATGGCGAGATGGTGGAAGCTCTGGGGTATCCGATAGAGAAGCTGTTTCTGGCGGTGTTCATGGTGGGCTGTGCTTTAGCGGGGCTCGGCGGTGTGATGTGGGGCATGTATCAGGAAACCATTAGTGCTCATATGGGGGCTGAGGTGATGATCTCCGTGTTTATCGTGGTGATCATCGGCGGGCTTGGCTCCATTGAGGGCTGTTTCATCGGCGCGATGCTGGTGGGTTTGCTGACCAACTACACGGGCTTCCTGATCCCCAAACTGGCTCTGGTTTCAACGATCCTGCTGATGGGGGCTGTGCTGATGTGGCGACCTCAGGGGCTTTACCCCGTCGTCAAAGCGCATTGAGGAGTTTGTCAGATGATTGTGAAACTCCTTTCCGGTGATCGTCCACGAAGCAAAATGCTTAGTGCAGTCTTGCTGCTTATTCTGTTTGGTTTGCTGTTTGCACCCTTTCTGTTTCCCGGCACGCGTTCCTTAGATACAGCTGCTCGCATCTGCATCTTCATTGTGCTGGTGGCCAGTTATGATTTGTTGCTGGGGTATACGGGCGTGGTGTCGTTTGCGCATACGATGTTCTTTGGCATTGGTGCCTATGGGACGGCCATTGCACTGGTAAACATGGGTGCCTCTTACAGCGCGATTGCGCTTGGCACCGTGTGCGGTGCGCTGGTTGCCGGAGCTTTTGCGTTTGTGATTGCGCTGTTCTCGCTGCGGGTCAAAGCGATCTTCTTTGCCATGATGACGCTGGCTGTGGCCAGTGCATTTCTGGTGCTGGTCTCGCAACTTTCTGGTTTCACTGGCGGTGAGGACGGGCTGAGCTATCGTATCCCGCGAGAGATGACGCCTGCATTCAAGCTGGTGAAGGAGAAGGTTCTCGGCGTTCGCCTTAATGGCAAACTGATCACGTACTATGTTGTCTTCTTCAGCAGCCTGTGTCTGTTCCTTGTGTTGTTGCGCATGGTGAACTCACCGTTTGGCCGTGTTCTGCAAGCTATTCGTGAGAATGCATTCCGTGCTGAAACTATTGGTTACAAGGTGGTGCGGTATCGCAGTGTGGCGACAATTCTGTCTGCGGTGATGGCTGCGCTCGCCGGGTCCCTGATGGCTCTCTGGCTGCGTTACACGGGACCGGCAACAACACTCTCTATGGATATCATGGTGGACATTTTGTTGATGGTTGTGATTGGCGGAATGGGGAGCATGTACGGCGCCGTTATCGGGGCGGTCCTGTTCCTTCTCACTCAGTCCTATTTACAGAACCTCTTGGGCCTCCTTCAGGAATCGCTGGGTAGTCTGCCTATAGTGTCAGAGGTGGTTTCACCGGAACGCTGGCTGCTTTGGTTGGGAATGTTATTTATCTGCAGTATTTACTGGTTCCCTAAGGGCATCGTGGGCCGTTTAAGAGGAACATAATGCCTCAATTGGCCTCTTTTTTTAAATTGCACCTTGTGGATTTCTTAAGGAGCAACTACATCGGTAGGGACGAGCAAGCTAAGAGATTTGCTTATCCCGTAGTATTAGAGGGGCGACATATGACCCGCCTCCCTATATGAACCATTAGGACTGATTTCTTTTAAAAAGAATGAGAGCTCAGACCTTATGACTGCGGGCTGTTATTAGAGACACGGCTGGCAATGTTGCGGTGCATGTATCGGAACAATGTCCTTTTCTGCCTTTGATTACATTGCTCGTCACGACTGACCCGCCTTAACCAGGCGAGTTGACTTTTTTGGCTTAAAGGACGTTTCCATGCGACAAGACGGTACCCTCAAATTCTTCAACCACGACAAAGGCTACGGCTTCGTTACTCCAGCTGACGGTTCCAAAGACATCTTTGTTCATATCACAGCTTTCGAACGCTCTGGCATCGCAGTTCCTGCTGAAGGTGCAGCGATCACTTTTGTTGCTGAAGAAGATCGTCGTGGCCGCGGTTTGCAGGCTTCCCAGATTGAGCTTGCTTAATCTGTACGATTTGCGAGGCTCCAGAGTTTGTTTCAGCGCAAGCTGAATGAACTTTGTGACCGCCACATAATTGGCCTGATGCGCGCCGGCAATTGCCAGGCGCCGTCAGGCCTTTTATTTTTTACATCAGACCAGCCGTCTCCTTGTTCTGATCAGAGCTTGCCTAATGCTCTCTCTCCCCCATCTTTCAGCTGAGAACTTCTTAAAAGAGCCGCAATCACGGCTATTTTATCTGGCTCAACGAACATCGTTGTTTTCACTTCATAAATTTCGTGGTTCACATGACGACTTGGCCTCGCAAAGTTGCCACTGATGGCCTATACTGACAAAAGTCGCAGATCTGCGCTTATAAGAACAACTTTTTTCTCTGCGACCTCTCGCAGAATTGGGCAAGGGACTCATTGTGAAGGGCACGACCAAAGCCAGCAGAACGCAGCATCGCATTCTTGAAGCGGCCATCGACTATGTGCAAGCACAAGGCGGTGGGCAGTTTTCGTTGGATGCAATCGCCAAGCATGCAGGTGTTTCCAAAGGTGGGCTGCTCTATAACTTCCCAAGCAAACAAGCTCTCATCCGCTCCATGGTTCAATACCATGTAGATGGCACGCGCGATAACATTGCCACAGAAGAGCAGAAGCTTGCTGATGATCCTTATCGTCATAAACTTATGCGGGCATTCCTGAAGGGGCTTTGCAGCAAGTTCAAAGAAGACAACAAGGCAGCCTCCGGTATGCTGGCCGCCATTGCAGACGACCCGAGCCTGCTTGACCCCGTCCGCGTCTTCCACAAAGACATGTACGCGCGCATTCAGGACGAGTCAGAAGACCCAGAGCTGGCAACCCTTGTCTATCTGGCTGTTGAAGGCATTCACAGCAACGGGATGTTTCAGGTTCTTGATGAGGACCAGCTGAATGTGGAAGAGCAACTCGAGCGCATGTTCGAGATACTCAAGTAAAGCTCTCTCTGACTTGATTTCTTCTCAGCCCTGACCGCTGAAATATATCGCCAGACCCGCCTGCCCTCTGCTAGCATTAATACCTACGTATTTTATGAATTAGCGGAGACGGGCAGATGAAACGCCGTGACTTTCTGAAAACAGCAATGGCAACTGGTGCTGCGGGCGGCGCTTCTGTCCTTGCTGCGCCAGCACTTGCAAACGCCACATTGAACCTGAAACTCGTTGGTTCTTTCCCAAAGGGCTTCCCGGGCGTGGGCACCTCAGCTGAGCAGCTGGGCAAACGCATCGAGGCGCTTTCTGACGGCAAGATCTCCATCAAGTATTTTGGTGGCGGCGAACTGGTTCCTCCGTTCGAAACATTCTCTGCCGTTTCCTCTGGCACTGCTGATATCGGTCACAACGCGCCTTATTACCAGGTGGGCAAGATCCGCTCGACCATGTACTTCACCACTCTCCCGTTTGGCCTGGATGCGACCGAGCTTTCCGGCTGGTTGCGTCATGGCGGCGGACAGGCGCTTTGGGACGAAGCGTATGCACCGCATGGTGTGAAACCATTTTATGCGGGCAGCTCAGGCGCTCAGGCAGGTGGCTGGTTCAAGAAGCCAATCAAGTCTCTCGATGACCTTGTTGGGCTGAAGATGCGCATTGCTGGCCTTGGTGGCGACATCCTACGCAAAGTGGGTGCGACCACTGTCGTGACACCTCCACCAGAAATCTACCCTGCCCTGCAGTCTGGTGTGGTTGATGCAGCTGAGTTTGTTGGCCCGTGGAACGATCTCGCTCTCGGCCTTTACAAGATCGCGCCGTACTACCACTTGCCAGCGTTCCATGAGCCGGGTCCGGGTCTGGAAATGATCGTAAACCAGAACACCTATGAGAACCTGAGCCCTTGGCTGAAGGAAGTTCTGGCGCAAGCGGCGACAGCGCAAGCTGAAGAGAGCACGGCGGAGTTCCGCTACAACAACACCATCGCTCTTTCCACTCTGGTGGAGCGCGGTGCTATTCTCTCTTCCTTCCCACCGGATGTGATTGAAGCGATCGGCGCGGCTGCACGCGAAGTGATTGCGGCCTATCCTGCTGGGGACGCCATGAGCGAGAAGATCCATGGTTCCTACATGGACTACGTGAAGGCCTGCTCCCTGTATGGTGCTCGCATGGAGGGGCAGCTTTATCAGGATCGCGCGCAGGTTTGGTCTACCTAAGCCTCACCTGACCGAGATTTTGGAATGGAGAGCTTTGCTTTCCATTCCGCGAACTGCTTAAACGAATCATCAAAAGCTTATTAAATAACGTGGATGCTCTTGTACTCGCTGAAAACTCAAGTATATTTCCGAAATAGTAATCAATTGCAACCTACACATATACTTAGGAACTAAGTATTTAACCTAATTATATTACTTAGGTGAGAATAAGTAGGCAGTTAGTACAAATCCAAGCGACAGAATAAACGCTCTATAAAGAATTACTGACTCAATTTGTGGGTGTAATCACGAAACAGTGAAACGGGCAGCATTGCCCCGCTCAAATTTGGAACTCGAGTTCCCCTTTCAGGTGCTCTCATGCGTCGTATTCTTTTAAAGTATCGTATCATCGCGATATTCATGCTTGCGTTTGTGCCCATGCTCTATTTTGCTGGCTCACAAATCACCACTGCCTATAACAAAAAGGTGGAAGCATCCTCTATTGGCCAGGTTGCAGAGTTTGTTCCTGTATTGAGTGCTGTTGTTCACGAACTGCAAAAAGAGCGTGGCCGCTCTGCCGGATATCTTGGTGCTAAGGGCAAAGCCTTTGCCGAAGGACTCGCAAACCAGCACAAGCTGACCGATAGTAAAATCCGCATTTACAAAACGGCGCTCACCAAAATTGACCTGATGTCCATTGATCGAGGCCTTGCGGCTCAGGTGGACATGGTGAACAGCCGTTTGGCAAGCATTGATCGGATCCGCAATAACGTCAAAAGCCTGAACACAACCGTTGGTGAAACTGTTGCTTACTACAGCGGTACTATCAACGAAGCTTTCAAGTTTTTGCCAAGCACAGTTGCCGTGAGTCGCGATGCCAGCCTTGTTCGCAAACTGAGCATGTATGAAGAAGTTCTGCTCGGTAAAGAAAACGCAGGCATTGAGCGCGCAATTGGCGCAAACGGCTTTAGTGCTCAGGAATTCAATCCGACTATCTACCATCGCTTTGTTCGTCTTGGCGCCAGTCAGGATACGCACTTCAAAACTGCGCAATCATTGATGACCGGGCCTCAGGTGAAGTTTCTGGAGAAGATCTTCAACCGGCCTATCATGAGCCAGGTCGATGCTGCCCGTAAGTTGGGTTACGCCGCTGCGTTTGGTGGCGATATCTCCTCTATCTCCGGTACTGAGTGGTTTGATCTGGCGACCGAACGTATCGACTCGCTGAAGGATTTTGAAGACTACCTTGCGGACGAACTGGTGATGCATGCGCAAAAGCTGACAGCGAATGCACAGTGGGAGTTCATGCTCGCCCTGATCATCTCCGGCATCGTCACTGTGCTGGGTATTGGCGCGGCTTACACGATCATTCGCAGTGTATCTATTCCGGTAACAGCCCTACTTAGCGATGCTCGCAAACTGGCTGAAGGCGACACCACTGTGACGTTCGCTGGTGCGACTGGCGTTGATGAAGTTGGCCAGGTGGCGAACGCTGTTATGTCTTTCCGCGATACAGTTGCTGAGCAGAAGCGTCTGCAGAGCCTTTCTGAGAAAGAACATGAGCAGGAACGCGACCGTCAGATGCACGTGGATCAGCTGATCAGTGTGTTTAATGATCAGGTTTCCAGCGTTCTTGACCGGGTTGATGACAACACCGGCAAGATGCAGCAAACCGCTGACTCTCTCACGCACATCGCAACAACCACATCTGACCGTGCCAACAGCGCTGCAGGTTCTTCTGAACAAGCCTCACAAAACGTACAGACTGTGGCATCTGCTGCTGAGGAGCTTTCGGCGTCCATCGAAGAGATTGGTCGTCAGATCTCCCAGACCAAGCAAACCGTTGATGATGCCACCAGTGTTGCAACTGCAACCAACGACCATGTGGCAGATCTGGATGTTGCTGCGCAGAAGATTGGCGAAGTGGTCAACCTCATTCGCGACATCGCCGAGCAGACCAACTTGCTGGCCCTGAACGCGACCATTGAAGCAGCGCGTGCTGGCGAGATGGGCAAAGGCTTTGCGGTTGTTGCCTCCGAGGTGAAGGAGCTGGCAACCCAGACCTCCAAGGCGACAGAAGAGATTTCCTCGCAGATCTCCGGTATTCAGGGCTCCACAAAGGAAGCCGTGACTGCCATTGAGCAGATTGCTGGCACAATGCATCAGGTGAATGAATACACCAGCTCCATTGCAACTGCGATTGCTCAGCAGAATGCGGCAACGTCCTCCATCAGCCAGAACATTCAACAGGCTGCACAGGGCACTCAGGATGTGGCGGACAGCATGAGCGTTGTGACGAGCTCGGTTCAGGAAACCAACAGCTCTGCCAATGACGTGCTTGAGGCATCTTCCTCTGTTTCCAAACAGGCAACAGAGCTGCGCCAGACAATCTCCAGCTTCCTGAGAGATGTTGTTGCGGCTTAAGCATTGAACATTACCGAAATGCATTGAGGAGGGCTCTGGCCCTCCTCTTTTGTTTGATCCCGAGTTGACCTTGGCTGGAAAGCCCATATAAGAGCGCCATGCAAAACATTGACGTTCTTATAATAGGTGCAGGCGCAGCCGGCCTGATGTGTGCCATTGAGGCTGGAAAGCGCGGACGCTCTGTGCTGGTGATTGACCATGCCAAGCGCCCAGCGGACAAGATCCGTATCTCCGGTGGCGGGCGGTGCAATTTCACCAATCTGCACGCATCTCCTGCAAACTATCTTTCTGAGAACCCACGTTTTGCTGTTTCTGCTTTGAAGCGTTTCACCCAGCATGATTTTATCGCGCTGGTGGACAAGCACCGCATCAGTTGGCACGAAAAAACACTGGGCCAACTGTTTTGCGATGACAGTGCTCAGCAGATCATCGACATGCTGCTCCAGCTCTGCCAGCAATCTGGCGTTCGCATTCAGCTGGGCACCAGTGTCACCTCTCTCACCAAGCCTGATGATCGCTTTACCGTGGGCACGTCCAGAGACACCGTGCGAGCGCAGTCTGTAGTTGTGGCATGCGGAGGTCCATCCATTCCCAAGATGGGTGCCTCCGGCTTTGGCTACGAGATTGCCAAGCAGTTTGATCTACCGCTCGTCACCCCTCGTGCTGCTCTCGTGCCATTCGTCTTTGATGATGCGATGCGGGAACGGACCAAACATCTGGCAGGCGTTTCAGTGGATGCTGTTGTGTCTTTTAAGAAGACCAGTTTTCGCGAAGGGTTGCTCTTCACCCATCGCGGCCTTTCCGGGCCATCCATTCTGCAGATCTCCTCTTACTGGGAAGAAGGCAAAGACATTCGCGTCAACTTGCTTCCAGACACAGATGTTTTTGAGGCCCTGAAGTCCGCCAAGCAAAGCCAGCCGAAGCAGGACATTAAGACTGCGGTGGCAAGCTTGTTGCCTAAAAAGCTGGCCACACACATTGCTGAGGAGCACAAGCTGAGCGGACGGTTGGCCGACACCTCCGACAAGGTGCTCCGCAAAGCCGCTCTGACAATCAATGAGTGGACCCTCAAGCCCATCGGCACCGAAGGCTACCGCACTGCTGAGGTCACTTTAGGCGGTTTGAGCACAAAGGCCCTCTCCTCCAAAACAATGGAAACCAGCTCCGTCCCCGGCCTCTTCTTCATCGGCGAAGTCGTCGACGTCACCGGCCACCTCGGAGGCTTCAACTTCCAATGGGCCTGGTCTTCAGGCCACGCGGCGGGACAGTTTGCTTAGGTGTGACGGCACAATAAAGTTTGTAATGATGCGGTAGAGTTTGTAATCTTAACCGCGTTTGGAATAAAAAAGTTTGTAATGTCGGATCACATACACTTTGCTGCATGTGCGAAAAGCTCTCCCAAAATTTGATCCTTCTTGGCTGCGACGGGCCATGACCGGACATTCGCACAGTTTATCCAAGGTTGAACAAGACCCACCCGAAGGCTTCTACAGTCGCTTTCATGATCATTCTGTGCTTAGATCTCGTCCTTAAGCGTTCATTGAACTCTTCGTCAGCATTGCAGTGGAGAACCCTTAAAGCTGTCGTTGGGATGGCTTGCAATTATTCTCCGGCGACCAAGTGCTCCACATCAAATCCAAGAAGCCGTATTCCCCGAATTGAGCGATTGTTGAATGGTGGGCGCGTCGGATCCCCCCAACCAAGCAGCTCCATCACGCAGGCTTCACCAAAGCCATTTAGTTTATAGCTGCCATAAACACAGTCAAAGGCACGGTCGATTGCGTCACCGGGGCCTGACAACAAGTACTTCACCGTTTTTGCAACGGCCTCGCGCGGGTTCTTCGCCTGAAAATCGAGACGCAAGCGTTCGAGGCCAGTCAAATCTTCACCCAGATCTTTCGATGCGAAGCGCAATCGCTCAAGAAAGGCGTGGCACCCTGTCAAATAGTGGAACAGGTCGTCGTAGCTGAGTTGCTCAAGTTCAGTGGGATCACAAAGATAGGTTTTAATGTTCGCGATGTTCTCGATTTCCGATGAGGCATGGTAAGCGTCACCTTTCACGGTGTCATCAGTCGACTGCCACACATCTACATAATGCGCTATGCGACTTGCCCGTTTCGCGGAATCACTCAACAGCGTTGCCTCTCGCCACCCGTTGCCGCCGCCCTGCGTGAGTCTCAACCAACCTAGGAAGCGCCCCATCTCGATCTGAGGATCCTGACCAGAATACTCGGGACGCCCAAACCCGTGTTCTTTCGCGACTGTCAAGATCTCGTGGTGAGCAGGAACCAGCACCTCGTCGTACTTGCGACGAAAGCTTTGAATGAACGAGCGCTCCTTCGACTTTTTCTCACTTCCGACGACCACACTTGTTGGGGCCGCGGGTTTGACAAATTTGTGAATGAACCTTTCAAACGCATCCTCTCCCTGTGGCTTTTCTTTCGATTTGAACGCCCTACTATACTCGCGGAGCACTCCCTCGGTTAAGACGTCTGCATCATTCCACAAGTCATCGAAAATCTGGGGTAAGTCGTAGAATGTCTCATCACGGTCCTGTCTCAAGAGCACTGAAAGCTCTCGGTTCGATTGCAGGCCGCTTTTTGTTAGGTTGGCTGATCCGACAAGTGCCACGTCATCAACGATGTACAGCTTGGTATGGAACTTTGCGTCGGTGAAATATCTAACTTTGACCATCGGGTTTTCGAATGCAGCGCGCAGGGCCTCTGGTGTAGTGGCTGGAGAAAACCTGACAACAAGGCGAACCTCGCAACCCCTGTTGGTCAGCGCTTCGATGGGTGCCGTTGTCGTGAAGAACGGAGCAGCCAGCAGGCCAACTCTCGGTTTTACTCCAGCTTGCATAAAGAAGTTGATCGTGAAGCCTGATTCCGAAGTGTTCCCGTATAGGTCTCTCAAACTCATTGCTTTACCGATAACTCGCTCAAGTGGAACAGGAAGCAGTTCAAAACACTTTCACGCCGGACCCTGTATCGTGTGTTTTTTAAGAGGCTGTCAGTTCGATAAAAGCAATTCATGCATAACACCAACTTCATCAATTGCTTTGACATACTGATCTCGCCGCAAAACGGAGTACTTGTCGTTCGAAAGAATAATACGATTAGCGTCCTCTGGAATGATTTCACTCGACACAGCTTGTGTAGAAATCGTTCCCAGAATGAGCTGCTGACCATCTAGTGCCTTAGTAAAGATAAACTTGAAAATCGCATCCAAGTTACTCGAGTCTTGTTCTTGTTGTTGCGGTGAGTCGATGACCAGAGGACAGACCTTTGTGTCGCCGAATTTTTTCAAGGTGTGCAACAGAGAAAAATACTGAGCAAGCAGAGCACGGGGGAGATCGCTACCCAGAGCATTGTTCTTAATTACCCGTGTTGGTTCCGCATAATCGCTATCTTCCAAAACAAATACATTTAGAGCGTTCAAGTACTCTTTCATGCGCAACTGGTAATATTCGAGAATCTCTTTCTTCTTCTTCGAGTTCAGCTTTAAGTCGGCTTTTAAACTATCAATCTCTTTCTGGACTTCTGCGATTGCCTCGTCCTGAATAGCGATGTCCTTGTTGAGGGAGGCAACCATCTCCTTATTACCCTCGGAGGCAACGATTTCGCGCAAGCTCACCTTAGATTTTTTTCCATTGAGCAACTGTTCCATTTCGTCGGTTTCTTGCTCAGTTGTCTTATATTCGCACTCTGCAGCTTCAAGTTTTTCAGAAATTTCGATGCGGGCTTTCTTACGTTGATCTAAAATTCCTCGGCAGTAGTCCACGTCATCCAGCAGACCAAACCTCTCTTGAATGTTTGTCGGCGACGCCTTATGGACAAATCGATCGATTTGAGTAATGGAGTGTTTTGGCCCATGATCACTAGATTAGGAGTGAACAATGGGGCAATACACAAGGACCGCCAGCGCTGCAGCTGAGAA
>NZ_LMCE01000042.1:0-4384 GCF_001623285.1 Pseudovibrio sp. Ad26 | reverse complement strand
TTGGTAATACATGCGAGGCGGGGTCTGGCCGCGTCACGATCTAAAGCCGTGCTGGGCTCTGATCTGGGACCCAACGACCTCCGCCTCGCTACCATTCAAGCACAAAACAAACACACAGGGATCCAGAGCCACCTGCTCAAGCCTTAGCCACAACCCTACTGGAACACACCGAAGACGCCGATGCACTCTACAACGTACTAAAGCATCACTCAGATATGAAAACGGGTCCTTCGAGGACCCGCTTCTCGCGCATAGCCTCACGAAGCACTGAATTTTGCTTCAAACTGGATCTAATGCACCTTCTTTTATTGCTGCCTGAATACCTAGAACCTCTTCTGAGTTAGTTTCAGGCAGAGCTTCAACCGTTCTCAAATTACGATCTAAAGCTCTGGTCCTCACCTCTACATTCTCAAACTCTTTTCCTGCTGCATCGATCTTTTTCCGAACGCTAGCAAGGGTTTTCCCAAATTTTCCAAATTCAGTCTTTACTGCGGCCAATACCTGCCAAACTTCACTAGATCTTTTTTGAACAGCAAGAGTACGAAAACCCATTTGCAGGCTACTGAGAAGTGCTGCAAATGTCGTTGGGCCAGTTACTATAACTCGGAGTTCTCTTTGAAGTTTATCAGCAAGCCCTGGACGGCGAAGAACTTCAGCAAAAAGTCCTTCCGTTGGCAGATACATAATCGCAAAATCAGTAGTACTTGGCGGATTTATATATTTTGTACTGATTGTTTTTGCGAAACCAATAATGCTTCGCTCCAGTTCTGCTGCTGCTTTTTCTTCAGGCCCTTTATCACCAATTTCGGCAGCATCGCGCAGTCGCTCATAAGCTTCGACCGGAAACTTTGAATCTATCGGTAGCAATACCGACGCTTCATCTTCATCTTTCCCCGGCAACTGTATTGCAAACTCTACTCGTTCAAGAGAGTTTTTCTTAACTTCAGCATTTTCTATATATTGATCAGAAGTCAACATATCAGCAAGCAAGCTCGCTAGCTGTGCTTCTCCCCATGTACCGCGAGTTTTAACATTTGTGAGTGTTCTTTTTAGGTCTCCGACATTCCCAGCAAGCGTTTGCATCTCGCCTAGTCCTTTATGAACTTGCTCAAGGCGTTCGCTTACTTGCTTGAACGATTCTCCGAGACGCTTTTCAAGAGTAGACTGCAGCTTCTCATCTACAGTCTTCCGCATTTCGTCAAGCTTCTTCGCATTTTCGTCGCTGAGGTCTTTGAGCTTCGAGTCAAGTTTGCTTCTCAACGCTTCTTGTTGTTCATTTAGCGATTTAGTGAGTTTCTCTTGTCCTAAATCATGCCGTTTTTGTCCCTCACTCAGTGTTTTAGTAAAGAGTTCAAACTGCTCCTTCTGCACACTTGTGAGTTCACCAATCCTTTCACTATTCCGTTTTGAAAGCGATTGGATTTGAGATTCAAGATCTGTTCTCAGATCTTTGATCTTTTCATCTAATTTTCGCTTCAACGCATCTTGTTGTTCGCTGAGTGTCTTGGCCAATTGAGTTTGTACTTTTGTAGATTTATCTAACTGATCATTCAGAGTATTACCAAACAGCTTGAACTGATCTCTATTTGAATCAGAAAGTTTATTAATACTTTCTACAACCTCCTTCCGAAGAGAGGATGCACTATTGCCAGATTCCTCACGTTGCTTACTAAGATGAGAATTGATTGATTCATTATTTGAGCTGATAAGTTCTTTTAGGATATCAATTTTATTTGAAATATCATTATTAGAAGATCTAACATGAGAGAGGTCTTCTGCAATTTTAACCTCATCATTACTCCCGCTAATCTTTCGAATCTTGAGCAATACAATCAATATCAAAAGACACGAAATACCCGATACAATCACACTAACTTCAGCAAAATTTTCCATCACAATCACCAACTAGAAGTTGAACACTATGATAATGAGCTTATTTTAATCAAAGTTTCAATGAACAATGCACATCTCTAGGTTTTATTTCTCTCCCCCACCATCCACACCCTCGTCAAAACCGACAATTTGACAACCTCAGGTTTTCATTCCACATTCATACATGAGGCCTAGAAACCTCCTCTAAGACAGCGGTAACCGCTCCCGTTAACTGGCGGATTTTTTGTGCCTGCTTTATAGGTAGCGCACAAACCCTTTGCTATGAGCGGGAGGGCGGTGAATACAATACCTTCTTCGGGAGGGAATAAACTCGCCTGTCTGTCTTACAGGTTTCTAGCCTCCCGCTCGCCAGTGGGCCCTAGAAAGTCTTGCTGTCGCGCGGTTGTTCAACCCTGTAAAGACAAAGGGATTGAGAATGACCGACTCCGCATGTGCCTGTGGCACCACAAATACGTTCCAAAATGAAATAGACGAAGTCCTCGTCGTTGTCTCTGACCTGCAGAACCTCAGCTATATGCAGCACTTACTGCTGACTGAGAGACTGCAGCACAGCAGCGAACGCGATGCTTTATTCACTTTGCATCATGCCTTCCACGACCGACTGGAAGCACTCCAAAAACGCTGCGGAACTTTATCTAATGCGTATTCTAATCCGAAAACCGCTAGCACTTTTCGGGAATACGCAGGAGAGCGAGTCGCTCATCCGCAGCCGATAAACACCAAAATTCCGCTTCCTGAATAAGCCCGCCCAGCGCTCCACAAAGCAAGGGAACCTGCCCACGTGGAGCAAATGCAGGCGCACTGTGTAAGAGCATTTGGCAACACTGCCATCCGCTCCGGTGCCGGAAGCGAGAACGCACCTACACCCCGCATCCTCGCGGAAAGCACCCTGCTGGCCTGCGGAGCCACCACCCTCCGCAGGCCAGCGCTTATTTACTGGAACAGAACTTCGTCAGCACCGCATCCCACTCAGCAGCAGCATCAATCTCTTTAATCTTGCCAGCTCGCTCATGCTGCGATTTCTCTTGCGCAACTTTCACAAACCACCACGGATGATAAGTTGGCGGTCCCTGACGACCCATCTCATCGCATGTCAGTATGCGCGCCTCTTCAGCAAACTCTTTCCCATCACGCTTGAACTGCTCTTTCTCAGCTTCAGTCATTTTGAGGAAAGTAAGCATTTGATAGAACATGGTCGCAGAGCGAACCGACGTGCCTTCAACGCGACGCGCATCAAACTGCACCTTGATCAGCCCACTCAGAAAGATTGAAAGTTTGCGCGTAGGATCTCTGTGACTGGCACACTCAGAAACTGCAGCCGCAATCATCGGCAGCTCAACATCCGGCGTAATTTTCGACAGTTCCTTGCACTCACGAGAGATGCGACCGCCTTCAGCCTGCGCATTATAAGCTGCCAGCATAGCAGCAAAAGCCAGCACGAGCGTCTTAATATATTGTTTTTGCTTCACTATGACCACCAGAGCAAGAATGCCACCCACAAACCAGCTCTGGCTAATATCAAACGCATCCATCCTCCTCAAGCACGCGCAAGAGGAGGAAAAATCAAACACAATCCGCAGTTGGCACCAAAGCCCAGCGCTTATTTACCAGCGCAAATGCCAGCTTTTGTCAGGGTCAGTTGCCATGCAGCAGCGGCATCAAACGGCGTGACCAGCCCGTCATCATCCTTGTTCGTGAAGGCGCCCATACCGTGCGCAATCATGTATTTCGGGTAGTAATCCGGCGCATCCTGCCCCTTCAGAAACTCACAGGCTTCGGCAATACCGTCCTTGCTGTAATTTTCCAGCGCTGAACCAAACGCAGTGCGCTGCGCCTCGTCCATCTTTTGAAACGTCACCATCCGCAGCACAGAAAGCGCCTGATACGCGCTCTTATCCTTCACCCGCTGCATATCAAAGGTGCCACGCGCAAACGCCATCACATAAAGATCAACGGCAGAGCCATACTGCTCCTTCTCAATGCAATCAAAAATCGACGCATAAAGGTCAGCCGGAGTGTAACTCGTCTTGACGTCCTCCCGCGCAATACAGCCCACATTATGGGTCACCTGCAGGTTTCCCTCGGCCACATGATTGGTGATTTTGCCTTGCGCCTGCGCACCACCGGCAAACAACATTGCCCCGCCCAAAAGGATGAGAGCCAGATACGAAACTTTCAACGAAAACAACTCTCTATAGTCCGGAAAGCGCTCTTCCCGGCACCTCACCAATGCAATCTGCAGGTCCCACTCATACACCCAGCACACCACCCATCACTTGACCTTCGCCAAACACACCCTTGTTATCCGCCAGAGTGCTCTGAGTTCTCCTCAACGCGCCCCTCTCAGTGTCATCCCGCATCGAGTGTACATACCGGAGACATAGGTGACAGGTGTTCGGAGAGATGGTTGACACATTAACATGGCATTCAGGGAGGGACCGGGATGCCTTGGAAAGAGTGTTCAACAATGAAACTTCGAGAAGAGTTTGTC
>NZ_LMCE01000041.1:0-2865 GCF_001623285.1 Pseudovibrio sp. Ad26 | reverse complement strand
ACTCCCTGCTTCAGAATTGCAATAATCTGCGCGTCACTAAAACGAGATTTCTTCATAAGATCAGTCCTCAATATGAGGCAACAATATCTCTACTTTCAAACTCGATCAAATTCCGGGGGGATTACCATCTGAGCCTCACATTTAACAACCGCAGCCAAACCACATTGGCTGCGGTGTTTGCAAGGCTATTTCAGCCTCAAAACATTGATGTACTCAAGTTCGCTTTGAGGATCGTCATCACAGGCGAGCGACACATGCCATTTTCCATCAGAGGGCTTCATGGAAATGGTTCTTTGGTTGACGCCGGATGACTTATCCGCTCTCACTTCACTGCAATCAATAATCGTCAAATATTGCGTATCCCCTGTGGTGTGCAGCACCGTATCTTCAGCCACCACCATCACATGCCCGGTGTCCGTTGGATCGTCCTTTGCAGGCAGTGTCCACGCCAGAATTGAGCCGCGGGCAATGTAATAGGGGCCGATGTTGACACTGCCGTCATCCATGGCCGTGATGTTCTGCTTTATGAAAAAATCGTCTGAGGACTGCGTTGCATAGTTCTTTGCCAGCTTCTTGTTGCCATGCTCATCAAGCGCCGCCCCAACCCCGCCGCAGACATGAGAGACAACGTGATTGACAAAGCCGGAGCAATCCGTGAGCACAAACGGTGTCTCATTAAAAATGCCGATGCACGGATTGCTTCCGCTTCCTGCTATGCCATAGACGCCGAATGTGGACACCATGTAAGGCGCTGCCGTTCGCTTCTCCATCTCGGCAATGGCTGCCTTCAGCTGATCAGTAAACGTGCTGTTTTCCAGGTTTTGGAAGCCATCAAACTTCTCGCCTTTGAGAAAGTCGACCTCGTGATACGCATAGACATTCAGCGTCTGCTCCGTCGCCAACACAAAGCTTTGCGCACATGCCAAAACAGAGCTGTAGTCGATGGGGAGTAACATGGCCGGCCTCCTTTTGATGAACTGATGATGTCACGCCCCTGATCCTAAGTTTTGTTGCGAGCAACACCCAAGCCCTATGTCAATCTAGGGTGTACATCGCTTTTACCTACACCTGCGCATTTTATGATGGTTGCATTGGTGTGTTTGGGAGAGATCTGTGCACTTAAAATTTGAATGCATGAGCGGATTTAAATGACGGGCTTTGGGGGCTCTGTGAGTGAGCTCATGCGCCCTGCTCTCAGTTGTTGGCAAGCCGGAAACAGCGCTTTGGGTACGCCTTGGTGCATGCAAGAGTAATGCACGTTGGCCTTCAGAGTCGCACCAGATTTCTTAGGGCATCATTTTTTTCAGATGCCCCAGTTTTATTGCGGAGGCGGAATGCAAATTGATCACTTAAGTCAATATTTTAGCAATGGCTTTTCCATCGAGAACGGTCAGCAGGTGCATGTACCTCTTGTCACCTTTGAAGAGTGGATGGAACGTCCGGAGGTGCGGGATAACTGGATCAAGACCACACAAGACGGCTTCGACAAAAACATGAAATATCTTGATGGAGCCACAGCACAGTATAAGGCGGTTCAGGACATGATGCCCAGATGGATCAAGCAGGATTATGAGCGCCTCTTGAAAGCCAAAGATAATCTGGAGCAAGCCCAAATCCCGGAAGACCGTGCCGTCTATCAACTGCACATAGACGATGCTCAGAAGGAGCTGGCCCATCTGCATGCCGTGCAGCAGAAGATGAAAGATCCAGACTACAAGATCGAATGGATGGAGCAACACGGTCTCTTTGATCGCCTCGCCGTGTATCTGCCCGATCAGTCATCCGAACAGGTCAAGCAAACCTATCTGGATGGCGGAGACTTGCGCAAAAACTTCGATCCGCTCAGCGCTATTGAAGCCCGAAAAGCGCTGCCGCCTGCGTACGCTCTTATGCCTTTGCCACCAATCGTGTGGACCGGTGCGTCCAGCAAACACGCAAACATTGGCCATCCAGCATAAGCCCCAGTCTAGCTGATGAGCTAGTTCTTCTCCCGCAGTTGCTTGCGCTTGAGCTGAATATCCAGAAACCGCAGCCAGACCACGAAGGCGGCGCCGAGCACGGTCAGCAGAATTATTGCAGCCTGCAGGAGCGGTTCTGCGTAGCCCTCCCAGATGTTGGCGATCCAGGCAGAGCCTAAGGCTGCTGCGGTAGAAATCTCGTTGCGGGTGATCATGCAGCCCTCTCCTCAAAACAAAAGAAAACCCGGCATCGTGTGAGGCCGGGTTGAAGCGTCTTTTCCTGTGCCGGGCTTAGTTGTCCAGACACCACGGCGCTGCTTTGGTGCCGCCGTCGTAAGTCACCGCATGGCCGTTTTGGATGAGCAGTGCACCCAGATCCCGCCCATCACTCAGGGCCAGTTTGCCCACGGCGCGGCCCGCGTATTTGCCAAGCTTCACCCCGGTCAGCAGCAAGGTGTCATCCGGCTTTACATGAGCCTTCACAAACTCGGTTGCTTTGAGGCCCAGTTGTTTCTCACGGGTTTTGATATGCGCCGGGACATCCGCCGCCTTGCCGCCATAGAGCGCGGTGCAGCCCGTGCTGCGCTTTTCCGGCGTATCAATGCCCTCCAGCCGCACATCCACGCGTTTGAAGTCCATGGGCCAGACTTCCACAAACACGCGCAGGGTATCGGCATCAATGACTTTAATTGTCCTGGCGGTGTAGGGCCCGGGCAGTGTCCGGCTCTTGGCCAGCGTCTGCTGTGTGCCCGCCCAGATCGTCAGGCACAGGATGGTTGTCAGAAGATGTTTCATGGGGACCTTTCAGGATTTGGCAGGCTGGTTGCTGCCATGTGTCGATCGCACACACAGCCCGCCGCAGGGCCTGATAGTGCGCTGTGATCTGCCGCAGCTTTGCGTGCCGCGG
>NZ_LMCE01000040.1:0-501 GCF_001623285.1 Pseudovibrio sp. Ad26 | reverse complement strand
ATATAAACTTGGTGTGCTTGGAATTCTGCTTTTACTGCTGCATAGATTTCTTTATCCACGATCACAGCTTGTTCAGAAGCACAAATCATTCCATTATCAAATGTTTTCGAAACGATCAAATCGTTCACTGCACGTTTAATTTTTGCTGTTTTTTCAATATAAGCTGGTACGTTACCTGGACCTACACCTAAAGCTGGTTTTCCTGTAGAGTAAGCAGACTTGACCATTCCAGCTCCACCTGTCGCTAAGACGATCGCGATACCTGGATGGTTCATTAGCATAGAAGTCGCTTCGATCGAAGGATGTTCGATCCATTGGATACAATTTTCAGGAGCTCCGGCAGCGATAGCAGCATCACGTACTACTCGTGCTGCTTCTGCAGAAGATTTTTGGGCACTTGGATGGAAAGCAAAAACGATCGGATTTCTTGTTTTCAACGCGATCATTGATTTGAAAATCGTTGTGGAAGTCGGATTCGTTGTTGGAGTTACTCCGCAAATC
>NZ_LMCE01000039.1:0-530 GCF_001623285.1 Pseudovibrio sp. Ad26 | reverse complement strand
TACCCATTTCGTCTAAATCTTTTAATGCGTCTTCCCCGACATTAGGGATTTCGCGTGTGATTTCTTCAGGTCCTAATTTTGTATCGCGGGCTTCTGATTCATATTCTTCAATATGGATAGAAGTGTATACGTCATCTTTTACCAAACGACGGCTCATGATGATCGCATCTTCATAGTTGTACCCTTCCCAAGTCATGAAACCAACTAAAACGTTTTGGCCTAGAGCCATTTCGCCTTGTTCCATAGATGGTCCGTCTGCCAGAGTATCCCCTTTTTCGACTTTCTCACCCAAATGAACGATTGGACGTTGGTTGTAGCTTGTTCCGGAGTTTGAACGACGGAATTTTGTTACATCGTATTTATCTAATGCACCGTTGTCGCGGCGTACACGGATTTCAGAAGCATCAACGTATTCAACGACACCGTCATGTTTACATAACAAAGCAGCTCCTGAGTCATGCGCTGATTTGTATTCCATACCAGTACCAACCCATGGTGCTTGAGGATTGATCAACGGCACTGCTTGACGC
>NZ_LMCE01000038.1:0-1645 GCF_001623285.1 Pseudovibrio sp. Ad26 | reverse complement strand
TTACTCATACATCATATCCGCGTTTACGAAGGATACGGAGCCAACGTTTGCGGATGGAGCGCTTTAAACGTGAGGCAATGGTATTGGCACGCTTGGGTTGGAATGGATCATCAACGTGAGCCTCGCCGCCAATGTGGTGACAAGCCCCAGGATCAAGGAAAGCAACCATCCAGCCATCTTTCTTCATGACCATGGAGATCCGCTCTTCGGTGCCATATTGCTCATAGGGACCATATTTGTCCCACAAACTCTTGCGCACCAGCCCGGGATTGAATGAGAAGCTCAACCATTCAGGATGGATGTCTGTTGGCATGAGAGCATATTTAACGCCGCTAGTTTCTTTTCGAATACAGTTTTCCTGAAACTTCTGCTGTAGATCTGAAAGCTTACGCACGCACACAACACTGACGTTAGGCTCAGCAGCCATAACCGCTTTACAAGCATCAACTGTACTCCGCGCTTCAAACAACCAGTCATCCTCGCCATGAAAGATGAAGGGAGTTGTCACATGGGTGTACATCTTGTCGATAGACTTCATCTGCCCCAGCTGAGGTTGGTTCAGCAGAACTTCTGTTTGCGGATAGTGCGCAGCAACCCAGTTCTTGATGTCCAGAGTGTTCGCATCATCAATAATGATGGACTTGGCAAAGTCATTTTGATGATCTGGAAGGAAGCTGTCCAGCGTTCTTGAGAGTAAATCAAGTCGGCCACAACTGGTGATGCAGGATGTCACATCTTGATTGGCTGTAGCGCTATCATTTACCTGTTTCAAGTCCTGTTTCCTTTTTTTGCCGCACTCATACCTTATGCAGCAGGCTTGATTAAATCTACGTGACCCCTTAATTACAGCTGAAGCGTAACTGGTAAATATGGCCCCGCAAATGTCACAGCAATTGCCACCGATTTCTATCCTAATTCGTTGCTTTAATGAAGCTGACCGAATTGGAAGAACACTGGAAAGTGTCAAGGAGCTTGGGCAAGAGATCGTCGTAATCGACTCAGGTTCCACTGATGACACTGTGGCCATTGCAAAATCTCATGGCGCAAAGGTGGTTTACAACTCTTGGAAAGGGTTCGGACCACAGCGAAGCTTTGGAGAGACGCAGTGCAGCTTTGACTGGGTATTTTATATTGACGCGGATGAAGTCGTAACATCTGGTTTGCGACAAGAGCTGACACAGATGTTTGCCGCTGGAGAACCAGAATGTGCCTGTTATCTGGTTCGCAACACTATGGTTCTTCCTGGTGATAGCAAGCCGCGCCTCTTTGCTGATTTCAGAAAAGTTCCGCGACTTTATAACCTTAAGCATGCTCGTATAAAGCTCGATCCATCCTACGACCGGATGCAGCTTGATGACGGCTATAAGATGGGTACCCTGCGAAATCGGCAATACCATTACTCGTTCCGCACCTGGGCTCATGCGTTGAGTAAGTTGAACTACACTTCGGAGCTTGCTGCAGAAACGCAGAAGCAAAAGCCTATCTGGTTGTTGCGCCTGAGACTGGTGACCGAACTGCCTGTTGAAATGTTCAAGTACTTGCTCGTGCGTCGTTTTATTTTCGCTGGCTGGAAGGGCTTTGCCTTTGCGGCAACCCAGTCTTTTTCTCGCTTCTCCCGTATCCTCAAAATGCTCGAAAAAAGACA
>NZ_LMCE01000037.1:0-647 GCF_001623285.1 Pseudovibrio sp. Ad26 | reverse complement strand
ATAACGTAACGATCAAGGTTTTGAATCTAGGAACGATTGAAAATACGTCCATGGGGCGAATGGTGACACGGACGTTGTTGAGTGTAGCAGAAATGGAACGTGATATGATTGTGGAACGTACCCAAGAAGGAAAAATGTTTGCAAGAAAGAATAATCCTAATTTCAGAGAAGGACGTCCGAAAGCAACAATCACACCGAAGAAGAGGCACGCATATGAACTGCTTACTTCAGGTAAATCGTATAAGGAAGTTGAAGCTATAACCGGTTTCAGTCGCAGTACGCTTTTTAGAATAAAGAAGAAAATTGAAGAAAGTTAAAAAAGAAGTCTCAGCGAACCAGACAGGTAAATACTTAATGCGTTCTAGATATGAGTCTATTAGCATGTTGTGAAATATAATATTTTTTTATTTACTTGATTTCTGCTCAAAAAATGTGTATGGTAACTGTAAAAGGTAAAGTAATTAAAGGTATGCTAGCCACGCTTACTATATTAGGATACCATCATATATTTATAATGAACGATTTGTTCGTCTACCAAACAACACATATCGTTCAGCGTAAGTCACGTTTAGGAACGTGGCTTTTTTAGTGTTATTATCGATAAATAATCTATTGACTCTATTGATTTTATCTCCATATCCCTACGG
>NZ_LMCE01000036.1:0-525 GCF_001623285.1 Pseudovibrio sp. Ad26 | reverse complement strand
CTTTAAAACTAATGATTTTTACTGTTCCACCAATACCAGCTACTCGTTCTTTGATATTGTTCAATCCATAACTTCCCGTTTTGGTTTCATTCATATTAAATCCTGTCCCGTCGTCAATGATACGTAATAAAAGATTGTTATCTATTTTATGCAAATAGACTTCTAATTCATTAGCCTTAGCATGTCTTAATGTGTTTGATAACAATTCTTGAACGATTCGGAACAAGTGATCCTCAATGGAACTAGTTAATTTTACATCTTCTACATCCCATTTTAGCGAAATCTGGATTTTATTCTGCAATTCCTTCAATAACTGCTCAATGCCTTGTTTTAAACTTTTTTCTTCTAAATTGACTGGACGCAGATGAAGAAGCAGCGCACGCATCTCAGACTGGGAAGCGTTGATGATCTCTGCCACCATTTTCAACTGCTTACGGAACATTTCTGGTGTCTCACTTTTTTCTGCTTGCTCCGTCAATGCCGACATCATCATCATCGCTGCAAATAATTGCTGTGAAACTGAAT
>NZ_LMCE01000035.1:0-29169 GCF_001623285.1 Pseudovibrio sp. Ad26 | reverse complement strand
AGCTTTAAGGGCTTTGCCCTCACGTGACCTAGATCGTCGCTCGCCTGACCACAATCTTTCCTCGCCCTTAGGGCTGCGGGAGACTATGGACAGCCTCTCTTCTCACTAGCTCCCGCACACCCGTTTACTTGGCAAGGGAAATGAAACGGACCTCATTGAGACGGAGTGAACAGCATGGTTTTTGCAAGCCGTTCAAGTCTCTTGATCACAAGGGAGCACAACATGAATGCCAAGATCCTCACATTTCCAACAAAGCAGTCAGCAATCAACCGCGCTGAAGTCATCTCTTTTTCTGAGGTGCTGGAGGCAGCTTGGGATGCTTCATTGGAGGCTACATTGGAGTTTGTTGAACAGAACGGCGATTATTTTGAGGAAGGTGGTGCCCATGTTATGTTTGCTGATCTCAATGCCCCGTTTGTGCGCCTTCTGAAAGTCAAAGGAGTAGGGGAGGCCATGAGCACAGGAGAATGGAAAGTCTCGCTGTTGCTGGGACTGCCTTACAAATCGCGGTGTGTCTATGAAGCGGGTTGCAAGGCTTTTGTCGAAGAGTTGAAGCTTCGCAATATCTCAGCTCGTGTTGTCACGTTTGCTAAGGATGAAGAGCGGTTTTAAGTGGAATCGTGCTGCTTGAGAATGCCATATTAGCGTCTCTGATTAGGGGCCTCCAAGGCTAACGGTGGCCCGCAAGAAAAGACCAGAGGCATGAAGCAACCTTGCGATGCTTTTCGCAACGGGTTTTCTTATGTTCAACCCGCACTGTTCAGGCTTGCTCTTGGGCTACAAGAAAAACGTAGGATTTTCTTGTTCAGCACTGGTGTGAGCCTACAGTCGAACCGCAATTTTTGACCAGTTGCGGACATTCAGCCTAAATCTTCGTGCTTCCAGCCAGTACGTGACTTCAACTATAAGTCGACTTTGGCCAGCATGTTACTGAATGACCATTGCTGCCATTCACGCTAACTCCGAGACCAATCCAATTGGAGGTTTGCTTATGGCGTTCAGAGAATGCACTAAAATACTTCGCAAATGTCGAGAGCTCGAAATGCTGCATGATACGCTTGCGCGTTAATGAAAAAAGTATTTCTTATATCGTCCTGAAAATGCAGGCGTTGCATGGATATTTTCATATAGCTTGCCAGACTAGACTGATGTCAGAATTGAATATTTGCACTCAGTTTGCCGCCGTAGGCTTCATAGTCTGAAACTCCAATGCCATCGTAAAACCCTTCTCCTAAAACTCGAATTCCTGGAGATGGCATGACCAGCTCTGCCCCACCTTCTACTCTGGCTCGGAAGTTCTCATCAGCCGAAGCCAGTGTCGCGTCTGTAGGAATTGCGCTGACCAAGCGATTGAAATCGTAAATCCCTGACACAGATAGGAAAGGAGAGAACAAGTAGCCTGTTTCGCCCAGATAATCATAGGAGACACGTGGCCCGAATTCCAATCGACCAAGGGTGAAGGTCTGATCGGAGATTGTGTTTCCCAGTTGATCAATATACGCCTCTTGTTTCTCATAATAGTAGGTGAGGTTGGCAAACGGATTAAGTGTCATCTCATTCAGACTAAAATCTCCAGTTAAGCCAGCCTGGAGTAGTAATCGCTCTGTATCAAAATTATCCGTTCCCAGCCCCAGTGCGTCCACGTCATTGCTGGAACGGCCATATGTGGCTTGACCATTCATGTAGAGATTAGGTTGTAGGCGAAGAACCGCATAAGGGCCAAACATCCAGCCAACACCACTGGCTGAAGTGTTGGCTGTATTGTTGTCCTCCTCAGAAATATCCAGCTGTGTCAAAAAGCCGACAAGGAGTTCATCCTCATAACGGTAATCGACACCAACGAAAAACAAACCGTTGTTGCTTCCAAAATCATTGTTTTCGACGCGGATATAGGACCCCTGTGCCCAGATATCGAAGCCGGAGGGGGAATAGCTGTCATCTGATATTCCGCTATCAGAAACAAGACTGCTTATAGCTGATGAGGCTTCATGAGGTGTCGCAATTGCATCGGCAGCCCAGCCAAGCTTTAAATTTTGCTTGGGCGGTTCCATCTGGTCAAATCCGTTGGCAATACGAGTGGCCGCGTGTGAAGAATTATTTGTGTTAAGAGAAGTCAGCTTGTTCATAAAAGAGGCGTAGCTGAACTGGAATGAAGCCTGCTGACGTGATGAAGAAACATCATAAAAAAAGCTGTTCAAGCCTTTTTGCTGGCCAAACTTTCCGGTTCTTAACCTTTGTACCAGCCTTGGTTGTTCAGCAACGATTTGATTAGCCCGAGTTCCAACGAAAGCACCAATGACTGCTTTCGTGCGTGCGATGTCAGCGTTGCTGTCACGTGCATTCGTCAATGAAAAATCTGCTGAGGTTCCAATGCCAGAAACACTGGCTGCAACCACATAACTCCCCGCAATGCTGTTTGCTGCCGCGCTCAAACTCGCGACCCCAGCTGCATTGGTCGTAGCTGTTTGTGTAACAACCGTTAAGCTTGCACCAGAGGAGGGTGCTGAAAAGGTGATTGTTTCATTCGCAACAGGATTTCCACCTGCATCGGTAACTGTTACAACAAGCGGATCAGTGAAATTGCTTGAAATCTCGGTGCTTTGATTATTGCCTGAGGTCACAACAATCGAAGAGGGACCTGTTGTGTTCGAAAGAGAGAAATCAGCGGTCGTTGCAACACCGCTCACACTTGCTTCCACCACATAACTGCCACTGGCCGCATTGGCTGTTGCACTCAAACTCGCCACACCAGACGCATTTGTGGTTGCTGTTTGTGTCACAGAACTCAGGCTGGCGCCTGTCGTTGGCGCAGTAAAAGTCACAGTCTCACTGGCCACAGGGTTCCCCCCACTGTCGGTCACAGTCACAACAAGCGGATTTGTGAAGGTCGAAGAGATCGCAGTGCTTTGGTTGTTTCCGGAGGTGACGGAGACCGAAGAGGCAGCCCCGGCATCGTTGGTCAGAGAGAAATCAGCGGTCGTTGCAACACCGCTCACACTTGCTTCCACCACATAACTGCCACTGGCCGCATTGGCTGTTGCACTCAAACTCGCCACACCAGACGCATTTGTGGTTGCTGTTTGTGTCACAGAACTCAGGCTGGCGCCTGTCGTTGGCGCAGTAAAAGTCACAGTCTCACTGGCCACAGGGTTCCCCCCACTGTCGGTCACAGTCACAACAAGCGGATTTGTAAAAGCTGTCGAGAATTCCGTACTTTGATTATTGCCAGAAGTTACGGAAATTGCAGCGGGTACTCCGCCACTACTTGAGCCTGCAAGCGTTACAGTTCCGCCAGAACGGTTTACTGTGTAGGAAAAATTCTCGCTATTTCCATTGTGAGTTCCGGTAAGCGTGATTGTAGTGTCATCTGCAAGAGTATCCGGAAAGGCATTCGTTCCTGACACAACTGTTTGTGGTGTGCCGTTGATTGAAAGGGTGTTTACCCCCAATCCAACACTAGGAATGTCTGTACTCACAGCGATGATCACTTCATCCGTTGCGGGATTGAATTGAACAAAGAGTGCTTCATCATTAGTAGGTAAATTCGTTACGTTGCAGGTGTCCGCAGTCAAATTTACAGCAATTCCATTTATAGTGTTATCTGGAAAATCACAGCTAACAGCAGCAGTTGCAGGTGTGACAAGAAACAAGTTCAAAAATGTAATTACAAATAAAAAAAGGACAAATATATGAGTTAAAAATATTTTATTCGTACAATATAATTTGTTCTGAAGTTCCATCATGGAAATAAAAATTCCATTATCTAATGCAAGTCAAGAGATTAACTTGCCAAATTCATATCAAAATACTGATTCTTAGATGATGATATTATTGCTTCTTTTACAATTGTAAGTTTTATCGAGTTTTGGCAAAATTTCTTAAATAAAGAGAGTAGCGGCAATATTTTTTGAAATTGTTATTATGGTTTCTGGAGCGACCTCAGTATCAAGACTACCGAGCATGCTCTTCCTCTAGAAGTTGATGTAGCCCAACGTCCGGTAATGGTATGGACCGCCTGCTCCCCTAAGGCGCAGGCTCTATAGTGATCCTGTTCTCATGAAACCGGAGCAGTCCCATGACCACAGAACTTCTCTCAGTCGGCATCGACATTGGCAAAGACACATTGCACATCGTTGGGTTCAATGACGATGGTAGCTACGCTTTTCGGAAAAAGATCAGACGTCTGTCCCTCGTGGCTACGTTTGAGAAGTTGCCGCGCTGTATTGTGGGCATGGAAGCGTGCATGAGTGCGCATTTTGTCAGCCGAACATTGCGCAAACTGGGGTTCGATCCCCGTATCATCGCCGCCAAATACACCAAGCCTTTCGTCAAAGGCCAGAAGAACGATTACAACGATGCTGAAGCTGTGGCCGAGGCCGTGCTGCGGCCCAATTTGAATTACGTGCAGGAAAAGAGCCAGGATCAGCTCGATCTACAGGCTCTGCATCGGGTTCGATCCCGATTGGTCTCGCGTCGTACCGCCACCATCAACCAGATCCGGGGCTTCCTGTTAGAGCAAGGAATTGCGGTGCGTACAGGCAACAGCAGCTTGAGAAACTCTCTGTTCGCCATTCTCGACAAGCGCGCTGATGAGATTTCTCCGCGCATGCACGACATCCTGATTGGCCTTTATGAAGACTGGTTGTGGTTAGACGAACGCATCGATGCGACCAGTACCGAGATCGAACAGATCAGCAAATATGACGTTGGTTGCCAACTTCTGATGAGTATTCCCGGCATCGGCCCCATCATCTCCACCGCGCTGGTGGCCGCCATCGGCAACGGATCTGCTTTTCAACGCGGACGAGACCTTGGTGCCTGGTTGGGCCTGGTCCCTCGGCAGTACAGTACAGGAGATAAGCCCATCCTCGGCAAAATATCGAAAACCGGAAATCGCTATTTACGCATGCTGTTGGTGCAAGCGGCACACGTTTTAATGATGCGACCAAAACTTTGGCAGGACCTAAGCTTCGGAGACTGGCTGGAGCGGGCATCCAAGCGAATGCATAAGAATAAATTGGCCGTCGCCTTGGCCAATAAGCCGGCAAGGATCGCCTGGAGCGTATTGTACAATTGCACGGAGTTTGACAACCATACAACTGGCATGGAGGCGATCTAACCAGAACCTCCTTAAAAGTTCGCGACAGAGCATGAGCATGGAACGGAAGAAAGAACGCACCCAAAGGGCTCCGTTGCAACTTTGGATCATCGGCTGCATGATCCCTGTGTAGTGGGGGATTTGCAATGTCAGAGTTCAAGTATCGTCAGTTTCAGGGAGAGATCATTCTTTGGGCCGTGAGATGGTACTGTAAGTACGGCATCAGTTATCGAGACCTTGAGGAAATGCTGAAAGAGCGCGGCGTTGATGTTGACCACACCACCCTCTACAGATGGGTTCAGCACTACGCTCCGGAACTCGAAAAGCGGACCTTGTGGTATCAAAATCGGCTGTCGTTCTCTTGGCGTGTCGACGAAACATATGTGAAAGTTAAAGGTCAATGGAAATATCTGTTTTGCGCCATCGATAAGCGTGGTGATACGATTGATTTTCTGCTTACGGCCAGACGCGACAGTCAGGCGGCAAAGCGCTTTCTTTCCAAAGCCTTGAGGCGGTCAAAGCGTTATGTTCCCTTGAGGATCAACACAGACAAGAACCCCGCCTATGGCCTGGCCTTGGCTGATCTTAAACGGGAAGGGAAAGCCCCCGATTACGTGAAGCTGCGACAGGTGAAGTATCTGAATAACCGGCTTGAAAGCGATCATGGCAAGCTCAAACGGCTGATTAAACCAACGCTCGGCTTCCAATCGATGCGAACAGCGACAGCGACCATCAAAGGCTTTGAAGTCATGCGTATGTTTAAGAAGGGTCAGTTTGACAGCTGGATCCGCTCTGTCGGAGGTGGGACCGAAGTTTCCTTCATCAACCGGCTCTTTGGAATTCACGCCTGAATTGCGCCTAGGGGAAGGCTATTTGTGTCTTCACCCAAAAGATGCAACAGAGCCCTTCTGGCAGCACGGGGAGTTGTACTTTCCTACGAAACGATCCGGGACTGGGTGAATAAATTCGGGCATGTCTTTGCCGGTAAAATCAGGCGGGACCGGCCTGCGCCCAATGATAACTGGCACTTAGATGAGGTTTTGGTCAAAATCCATGGCGTCACTTATTGGCTGTGGCGTGCGGTAGACCGGAATGGTGATGTTCTCGACATTTTTGTTGCAATCTGGACGAAACACAAAAGCAGCCAAGCGCTTCTTTTATAAGCTTTTCAAACGCTGGGGCATGCCTCGCGTATTGGTCACGGACAAGCTTGGCTCTTATGGTGCTGCGAAAAAAGAGATCGCCTCAGATTTGGAGCACCGCCAGCACAAAGGCTTGAACAACCGGGCAGAAGCCTCTCATCGCCATATGCGGCGACGTGAAAAGGTTATGGGCCGTTTCAAATCTCCACGACATGCTCAGAGATTTCTATCTGTTCACGATCAAGTGGCTGCTCTCTTCCGCCCCAAACGCCACCGTCTTTCTGCCGCCTCATATCACCATGCGCGCGCTGATGCGTTCCGCTTGTGGAGCGACTACACGGCAGAATTGTGCGCATAAAGAACCTTTTAGCACCTTCTAACATTTAGATCAAAATAACCTGACAAAGCCATTCGTGCTTAACCAAAAACAGCAACACTGGAAAGGATCACCCGCAAAAGTTCTGTTTGCCGAGAGATATCCCCCTTGGAGAAGATTGAACGCAAGTGTGTGCGAGCTGTGTTTTTGGAGATGTTGAGCGTGCTGGCTGCATCATCGAGTGTTTTGCCAGCAGTGAGCAGGCAGGCGACCTCGGCTTCAGCAGAGGTCATGGCAAACAGTTTACGCAAAGCCAGCTTTTCGATCGGGGTGGAGTGATCAGGATCGCGGAGAATGATTACTGTCGCAACATCCTTATTCGACGTACCCTGAGCTCCTGTGCGTTTTATCAATATTCCAAGATCTCTTTTGTTAGAGGATCTACGTACAATGAGTGGTAACGAATCTTCGTGCTCTTCTTCAGGCTCAGGCCGGGCGCGCAAACAGGATTGCAAGTGTGTGTTTGTCTGCGGATCGTTGGCGGCAAGATTGGAACGAATGCGCATCAACCCATCTTTGGCGTCCAAAATGTCCTGCGCGATCTTGTTGGTCTGTAAAATCTTGCCGTGCTTGTTCAAGAAGATGGTTCCCACCGCCAGCCGGTCCAGGGTTGCAACATAAAAGCCATGCTCCACCTGCACACGCTGTTGCTGCTTTGCCAGGTTGTAGGCACGGCATAAATGGCGCAGCAGATCGGAGGCGGTCTGCTCAATCAGGTCATTTTTCACGCTCAAACCATGCAGATAAAGCCGGTATTGGCTGTCTGAGGTCGTACCATGTGTGATGATCGCATCGCAGGAGTTGGTCGACTTTTGCAGCTCAGCATTGTGGGTGGCCGTGTAAAACACCTGCCGGTCGCGTTGATGGCCTTCGAGGGATTGAATCTCCAAAACCAGCCAGCGGGCCTGAAGGACGGTGCGAATGATTTCCAGTACATGTTCGACGGAGCCGTCATTGCTCAAAATCTCATAGGTTTTCTCAACCGCGTCCAACTTCCGGCCTGTCAATGTATCTGTATGCGTCATGTCTCCCCCCATAACAGTGCAGTAACCTCCCTGGTTCGCTGCGTCAGATTGACGAATTTGTACAGTTATGACCAATAATAGACAATCCGTCAAATATTGGGCACTGCGTATAAAATTCGTCATATATTACAGGAAAGAGTCACTCCGAATCATCCTCATGGGTGAGGTTTGTAGCAGCAAACGCGGCCATACTCGCAGTTTCATTGGCCAATAAATGCTAGTCAAAGGATCTTTTATGCTTGATGCAGTCATTGTTTCGTATGCCAGAACTCCGGTAGGCAAGGCTTATAAGGGCGCTTACAACAACACGGAGGCCCCTTTGCTGTCAGGTCATGTGGTCCGCGAGGCGCTCAACAGAGCTGGTCTTTCCGGCGAGCAGGTCAGTGATGTGGTGATGGGCTGCTCTGCACAGCAAGGCACGCAGGGCTATAACATTGGTCGGTTGAGTGCGGCGGCAGCGGGCCTGCCCCATTGCGTGCCGGGCATGAGTGTGGATCGGATGTGTTCTTCCTCGCTGATGGCAATCTCAATCGCAGCGCGTCAGATCACCTTTGATGGCATGGAGTGTGTGGTTGCTGGGGGGGTGGAATCCATTTCCCTCACCCAAAATCAGCACAAGAACACCTACCGGTCCCGCTCTGTAGCGGTGACCGCGCAATCCCAGCACATGTATATGCCCATGATCGAAACAGGTGAGATTGTTGCCAAACGCTACAACATCACCCGGCAGGATCAGGATGAGTTTGCGCTGCAAAGTTATAACCGGACATTAGAAGCACAAGAGGCAAGCCGGTTTGACAAAGAGCTGGCTCCCCTTGCCACCTCCAAACGGATTGATGGGGAAGAAACCACCTATGAAACGGTGACGCTGACTCGCGATGAAGGGGTGCGCAAAACCAGTCTCGACCGGCTCACTGGGTTGCCCTGTGTCTATTCAGGGGGCGAGGTTATCAAGTCCGGGGAACATGTGACGGCGGGCAACTCCTCCCAATTGTCGGATGGGGCCGCGGCACTGGTTTTGATGAGCTCAAAAGCCGCCAGCCAAAACAGTCTCAAGCCACTGGGGGCCCTGATCGGTGTCAGCACGGTGGGCGTTGCGCCGGAGGAGATGGGCATAGGGCCTGCATTGGCGGTGCCTGCTCTGCTTAAAAAGCACGGTTTGAAAATACAGGACATTGGCCTTTGGGAGCTGAACGAGGCGTTTGCATCGCAAGCCCTTTACTGCCAAAAAGTTTTACAGATAGACCCTGAGCTGATGAATGTGGATGGCGGGGCCATTGCGATTGGTCACCCGTTTGGCATGACAGGTGCGCGACTGGCTGGGCACGTGCTGGCAGAGGGGCAGCGGCGTCAAGTGCGCTATGGGGTTGTTACAATGTGCGTTGGCGGCGGCATGGGTGTTGCTGGCCTGTTTGAAATCTACCAGTAACTAGTGCTAGTGATAGGGTTCATTTGAATGTCGGGGATTGTTGATGGTGAGCGGTGAACTTGAAGACCATGCCTTATCTGAGGGGGAGCTGTCGAACGAAGAAAGGCGGCCAGACACTTTGCGCAATGCGCTCATGCGGGATCAGATTCTGGATACCGCCGCGCATATGTTCGATGAAATCGGCTATGAAAAATGCGGTATCGCCAGTATCGCCAAGGAGCTGAATATCGGGCGCTCCACCATCTACTACTATTTCAAGGGTAAAGATGAAATTCTGGCAGATCTCATCGAGAAAGAAGCCCTTGAGCCGTCTTTGCGGCTGGAGCAGATTGCAACTGATAAAGACCAGACACCGTCCAGCCGATTGCGATCGGTTATCACAGACGGGGTTGTGCGCCGACTGACCAGCGGCGACAGGTTTGAGCTTCTGGCCCGGCTTGAAACCCAGATTCCAAAACGGCTGCTCGTGAACTACAACATATCCCGCCGGGCCATTTTTGATTTTCACGTGCGCTGCATCAAAGAGGGCATTGCCTGTGGTGAGTTTCGCGATGTGGACTGCAAGGTGACAGCCTTTGCGATCATTGGCATGGTGAACTGGACATTGCGCTGGTACCAGAGCAGCGGCCGTCTGGAGCCGCAAGAGATTGCTGAAATTATAGCAGATTATGCTCTGGCAGGGCTTTATACCAGCGCGCGAGTGCAACAGAACCAGACCAAGGCGCGTGATTATGTCGATAATATGCGCAAGGATCTGGACGCGATGGCCCTATTACTTCGATAAAGCTCATGATTTGGCCTTTAACAACCGTCTCCATCATCCAATTGCATGATGTTTATCTATGTGATCCTACGTAATCTGCTAGTTCTAGAGTGCACCGCTTATTAAAACGCCTCTCTTCAGGGTGAGGCACGGCGAGTTGTGGGAGGGACTATGCTCTATGAATTTGGGGTTATTATAGTTCGTGGCGTGGCGATCGGATCCTTGTTCGCCATCATCGCGATGAGCTTTAACATTGTTCACAATGCCACGCGCATATTGAATTTTGCGCAAGGCAATATTTTCATTCTTGGCGGCTTTGCCGTTTACTTTCTGGCGCAAAACAGCGGCCTACTGCATTGGGGGCTGATGGCGATTGTGGCCGGGTTTATCATTGCAGGGTTTTCGGCGGCCCAAGGCTGGCTCACACTGTGGCCGCTGCGCGAGGATAGCGCCAGCCAGGACAGCTGGATGATTTCAACCGTCTCAGTATCAGTGATAATTGCGGCTGTTTTGATGCTGGTTTATGGCCCGTTTGCCTATGCGGTGCGCGATCCGCTGCCAAAAATAAACCTGTTCGGTGTCACCACGCCCGGCGCATTTTTTGCTGCAATTCTGGCCATGTTCGTTTGCTACGGATTTTTGCAATGGTTTTTGAAGAAAACCCTGTCCGGGCTGGCGATCAGTGCACTCTCGCAAGATTATGAGGCCGCGCGCGCGGCTGGCCTGAATGTGAAACGGCTGCAACTCACTGCCTTTGCGATTTCTGGCCTGATTGTTGGCATCAGCGGCTTTGTGCTGGCTCCAATTGTCTCTGTCAGTCCAGATGCTGGGCTGCGCTATGTCATGAACGGCTTTATCGCAGCTGTTGTTGGTGGAATCGGCAACAACACTGGGGCTCTTATTGGCGGGCCTTTGATTGGGGTGATGGCCATGTTGACCGCCTATCAGATTGGTGGGGCCTATCAGGATTTAGGATCGCTGATCATTCTGGTGGCGATTTTGATGTTCTGGCCACAGGGGCTGTTTGGCAAAGCAACGGCGCGCAGGGTGTAACCATGGTAAGTCTCAACACACTCCCCCTTGAACACGATGAGAGCCTTGCTGGCCTTGGCGATGCTCCTAAACGTGAATTCAAATCGGATAAGCTGCAGTTCAAACTGGCGCTGATTGCCATTGTGATCACCGGGCTGGGGCCTGCCTTTTTGGGCAACTCCTATTGGGATCACACCTTTCAGCTGGTTCATATCTATCTGACAGTTGCAATCTTGCAGAACTTTCTGTTTGTGGATGCAGGCCAGAAGAGCTTTGGTCAAGGTGCCATATTGGGCATGGGAACCTATGGTCTCGCTCTAGGCTGCGGGGTTTACGGGCTCTCCTTTGGCGTTGGCATTGGCCTTGCCATGCTGTGCGCTACTTTGGGCGGATTGCTGTTTGCTTTGCCAGCCTTGCGGGTGCAGGGCTTTCATCTGGGCTTTGTCACTTTGAGTGCGGCAATTGTTTTCCCGCAGCTGCTGATTGAGTTCGACGAGTTCACCTATGGCATCAACGGCATCAGCTATTTTGTGCCCAGCTTGACCCAACCGGTCATCGGCCCCCTCTCCTATCTCAACATGCTGTTGACACTGCTGCCCCTTGGCGCAATCGGCCTGCACTATGGCTTGCGTAATATGCGTCTTGGACGGCGCATGCGCATTGCCGCAGAAAGCCGGGAAGCTGCGGGCTCGCTTGGCATCAGGCTGGGCTATATGCGCGCGCTGGCGTTTACCATCGTTTCTATCGGCACGGGTCTGGCGGGCGCGCTTTATGTACCTGTGGTGGGCTTCGTTTCCCCGGAAAGCTTTTTGATTGACCTGTCCTTCACGCTGTTTTTCATCGTGGTTGTTGGCGGGCGCGGGCAGATATTCGGGCCAATCGTTGGCATCTGGGTGATCTATATTCTGCCGCACGTTCTGCTGGTGGATTTTGTCGAGTATCGCCTGCTGATTTACGGTGTTGTCACCTTGTTCATCGTGCTGGCAATGCCAGATGGTCTGGTGGGCACACTGGATGGCTGGAGACGCAAAAAGCTCAGCGGGGCAAAACGCGGAGCGGGCTTTGACCTCAAGCCCTTCATGAAAGTGATGGACGGGCTCATCACCTCACAGGCCAAAACGAGAGGCACAGCCATTATCGCAACGCAGAATGTGGTGAAGCGGTTTGGGCATGTTGTGGCGCTTGATGGGGTGGATTTTGACCTGCATCGCGGCGAGATTCACGCGCTTGTTGGTGCAAATGGATCGGGCAAAACCAGCCTGCTCAATGTTTTATCAGGCTTCAGCCACATGACTGCCGGTTCCTATCTGATCAACGGGGTTAGTGTTGCCAGAAAGGCCCCGGCGCAAATTGCTAAGGCCGGGATTGGCCGCACCTTCCAAAAACCGCGCGTGTTCATGGAGCTGTCTGTCTGGGATAACATCCAGATCGGGCTGGATGCACGCAGCACGCCGCTGGACCCACAGCTGCAATCGCTTGCCAACTGGTATGAGGCGGCTTACGGGCAGGACAATCCAGCGCTGCTGGCCCATGGTCAGCGCAGGCTCTTAGAGGTGATCAGGGTGATTTTTGCCGGAGCAGATGTGTTGTTGCTGGATGAACCAGCTGCCGGCTTATCGGGCACGGAACGGGCGGAGCTTTCTCACCTATTGTTCCTCCTAAAAGAAAAACTACAGATCGCCATTGTGATTGTGGAGCACGATCTGGACCTTGTGTGGAACATTGCAGACCGGATCACGGTTTTGGAGACTGGCTCTGTGGTGGCAAGCGGGACACCGCAGGCACTGGCAACGGACCCTGCAGTCCAGCACCTGTTCATCGGAGGCGCGTATGCTTGAAGTCAACCAACTGGTCGCCGGGTATGGCAGCATTCCCGTGCTGCAGGATGTTTCCTTTTCCATCAAGCCGGGTGAGATTTTGCTGATTGGCGGAGAAAACGGCGCAGGCAAATCCACGCTCATGCGCGTGCTTGCCGGGTTCATCAAACCGACCTCCGGGTCAATCCTGTTTGAGGGCAACTCCATTGCCAACCTCGCCCCGGAGCAAGTGGCGCAAAATGGCCTCAGACTGGTGCTGGACGGGCACCGGGTGTTTCCTGAACTCAGCGTTTATGACAATTTGCGGCTGGGGGTGGCGGGCCTGCCGCATGTGCGATCTTCGTTCCAACAGATGGTGACGCAGATTTTTGATCTGTTTCCCAATCTGGCGGAAAAACGAGACGCTCTGGCCCATGATCTGTCTGGCGGACAGCAGCAAATTCTGGCGCTGGCGCAAGCCTTTGTGGCGGGGCCAAAGCTGCTGTTGTGCGATGAACCGTCCCTGGGGGTTGCCCAGGCTCTACTGCCGCCGATCCTATCATTCTTAAAGGACTGGGCCCAGCAGGGAACCGCGATCGTCATTGTAGATCAGCACATAAAAATTGCAGCTCCTTATGCAGATAATGCCCTGATCATGCAGCGCGGCGAGATTGTTTTGCGCTGTGAAGCTGATCAGCTGGACAGCAAAATGGCTGACTTTCACAAATCCCGCCAAAACAGTTACGTCCACGCTTAAAGTCGTCCATTAGGACGATTTGCAGCCCCGCAAACCGCGCTATTGCTGTTGAACATCTTTGATACTTGTAAAGGATTGTTCAATGGCAAGAGCCGGTTCAAGTACGCCTCACTATGAGACTGATACACCCGTTTTATACGAGGTCGACGGGCCGATTGCATGGATCACTATGAACCGGCCGCAATTTCACAACGCACAAAACTCGCAGATGACCTATGCCCTCGACCGGGCGTTTTCAAAGGCGACTGATGACAGCCAGGTGAAGGTGATTGTCTTGCGTGGTGCGGGCAAACATTTCAGCGCAGGCCACGATATTGGCTCTCCCGGACGGGACGTTAATGAGGATTTCTCCCGCATCGGTTTGTTGCCAACGCACACAGACCGGCAAGGGGCGGAGTTTCTTTATACCCGCGAGCATGAAGTTTATCTGGGCATGTGCCGCCGCTGGCGGGCGCTGCCCAAGCCGACCATTGCCATGGTTCATGGAGGCTGCATCGCTGGTGGTCTCATGTTGGCGTGGGTCTGCGATCTGATCGTCGCCTGCGAGACGGCGTTTTTTCAAGACCCGGTGGCGCGCATGGGGATTCCCGGCGTGGAGTACTTTGCCCATCCGTTTGAGTTGCCGCCGCGCGTTGCAAAAGAATTTTTGCTGCTGGGCGAGCGCATGAGCGCACAGGAGGCTGGCACATACGGCATGGTCAACCGGGTGGTTGAGGCGCAGGAGCTGGAAAACACCGTGCGCGACATGGCGGGCAAGATTGCAAGCAGGCCGCCGCTTGGCAACTGGCTGGTTAAACAGGCTGTCAATCATGCGGAAGACCTGCGCGGCAAACACACGGCGCTGGATGCGGTCTATCACATGCACCACTTCGCCCATGCCCAGAACGAGCTGCTCAGCGGTCATACACTGGGTGGGCTGGATGCAAAAGCAATGGCGCACGCCAACAAAGCGGAACAGAAGGCCTGAGGATGGAACTGAATTACACGCAAGAGCAAATTGAGTTTCGCCATGAGGTGCGCCAGTGGATGAGTGCGAACGTGCCCAAGCAGCCCCTGCCCTCCTTTGATGGCTCTCATGTGGGTTTTGAAGCGCACCGCGAGTGGGAAAAGAAATTACATGCCGGGGGCTGGAGTGCGGTCAGCTGGCCGGAAAAATACGGTGGTCGCGGGCTGGACCTGCTGCGCTGGCTCATTTTTGAAGAGGAATATTATGCCGCCAAAGCCCCACTGCGGGTGAACCAGAACGGCATTTTCCTGCTGGGGCCAACGCTGATGGAGTTTGGCACGCAAGAGCAAAAGCAGCGCTTCCTGCCCAAGATGGCCTGCGGCGATGAGGTGTGGGCGCAAGCCTGGTCCGAGCCGCAGGCCGGATCGGATCTGGCAGCGGTGCGCGCTAAAGCGGTGCGCGATGGCGATCATTACCTGTTGTCTGGTCACAAAATCTGGTCGTCACGTGCGGTGATGGCAGATTGGGCGTTTGGCTTGTTCCGTACTGATGAGAGCGAGAAGCGCCACAAGGGATTGTCGCTGATTCTGTTTCCCCTCACCGCTCCTGGTGTTCAGCGCGAACCAATTGCGCAGATCAATGGCGAAACCGGGTTTGCAGAGCTGATACTTGATGAGGTCCGCGTCCCGCTTGATCATCGTGTGGGGGAGGAAGGTCAGGGCTGGTCCATCTGCATGGCGACGGCAGGGTTTGAGCGGGGTCTGATGCTGCGCTCGCCGGGCCGCTTTCAGGCTACGGCGCAGGCGCTGGTTGAGCTTTACAAAGCCAACATGACGAGTTGCAGCACTGAGCTGAAGCGCATCGTCACGCAAACCGTGATGGAAGCGCATGCTTATGCCGTATCGATCTACTCCACCGCCAGCCAGATCATGGGCGGAAAGACCATTGGTGCAGAAGCCTCTGTCACCAAAATCATCTGGTCGGAACTGGATATCAAACTCCATGAAACCGCCTTGCAGATTCTGGGCGCACGCGCAGTCTGCCCGGACCCAGCGGACCATGAGGCGTCTCGCTGGGTGGATGGCTATCTGTTTTCCCTTGCCGGGCCAATTTACGCGGGCAGCAACGAAATTCAACGCAACATCATTGCCGAGCGCGTACTTGGTCTGCCGCGGTCCTGAAGGAGAACCCTATGGAATTTGCTTTATCAAATGATCAGAGGGTTGCCAGTGACATGCTGCGCAAGTTTCTCAGTGACAAATGCTCCAGCCACCATCTGCGCGATGAGCTGAAAACCCAGATTGCCTTCAACCTTGGCCGCTGGCAGGAGCTGGGCGCATTGGGGATGTATGAGGCGTTGATCAGCGAGGCCAATGACGGGCTGGCCCTGCGGGCAACCGATTTTTGCCTGATGGCGCAACTGTGCGGCTATGCGCTTTTGCCCGAGCCACTTGTGGAGCAGGCTGGCGTGGTTTTGCCACTGTTGGAGCGCTCAGGCGATGACGATGCGCTGCGGCTGCTCAAAGCCGTTGTTGCCATGCCGGCACCGATTGCGCTGGTCCACCCTAACATGCCGTTCTGCCTTGGGCCAGATGAGCCATATGCGCTGCTGCGTTCGCGAGGGGATGATATGGTCCTGATGCAGCCGCATGAATTTGACTTGCGCAAACAACCCAGTATCGACCCGCTGCGGCCCGTGTACACTCTGGCCCCGGGGCACGCGGGCGGCAAGGTTATTGCCAGCGGCGCGTTGGGGCGTTCGCTCATCAACTGGTCAGGCAAACAGGGCGCGTTGTTGTGTGCTGCTCAGCTCATCGGCATTGCGCAGGCCTGCCTTGATCTTGCGGTTGAGTACAGCAAGACCCGCCAGCAGTTTGGCCGGGCCATCGGCAGTTATCAGGCGCTTAAACACCAGATGGCGAACACCAAAGTGCAGATAGAGCGGGACCAGCCAATGCTGTATGCAGCGGCCGCACGGGTGGAGGAAGACACGCTTTCCAGTCAGGCTCTGGTTTCACAAATCTATCTCAATGCCTCGCAAACAGCTGTTGGGGCCGCCCGCTGTGCGCTGCAGGTGCATGGGGCCATGGGCTATTCCTGGGAGGTGGATGTGCATCTTTACCTCAAACGCGCGCTGATGCTGTCGCAGCAATGGGCGTGCCCGCAAGACCACAGCGATCATGTGGCGGCGGCTGTCTTAAACGGCGCTCTTGTGCAGGACACGCTGTTCGCCGCGCCCAGCCCGCAAACCGTTTTAGCCTATGCCTGACAGGCCAGCAGAGGAGTATTTTAAATGTCAATTTGCGCAAACCGTGTGGTGATTGTAACCGGTGCCGGTCGTGGTCTTGGCCGGGCTTATGCCTTGGAGCTGGCACAGCAAGGAGCCTGTGTTGTTGTCAACGACCTTGGCGTGAACCCGCATGGCGCGGACGCTGAGCGCGGTGCTGCCCGCAACCCGGCGGATGAGGTTGTCGACCAGATCAAACAGATGGGCGGACAGGCCATCGCAAATTATGATGATGTTGCTGACTGGGAGGGCGGGCACCGGCTGGTGCAAAGCGCGTTGACCCAGTTTGGCAGCCTGCACGCCATTGTCAACAATGCCGGGTTTTTGCGGGACCTGATGTTTGTATCAGCAACGCCGGAAGAGTGGGATGCGGTGATGAAAGTGCACCTGCGCGGCCATTTTTGCACAACACGCCATGCGGTTGATTATTGGCGCGCCCAGCACAAAGCGGGCAACCCGATGAAAGCGCGCATTATCAACACCACATCTGGCGCGGGGCTGCAAGGCTCCATCGGGCAGAGCGCTTACTCAGCAGCAAAGGCCGGAATCGCCGGGTTGACGCTGGTGCAGGCCACGGAGCTGAACCGCTATGGGATCACCGCAAACGCTGTGGCTCCGCAGGCGCGCACCCGCATGACAGAAGGGGCCTTTGGCGACAAGATGTCGAGCAGCGAGAACGGCTTTGACATATTTGCACCGGAAAACACAGCCCCGTTGATTTCTTATTTGTGCTCTGAGTACTCAGAGCATGTGACGGGTGAGGTTTTTGAGCTGATCGGTGGCCGCCTGAGTGTCGCCTCTGGATGGAATGACGGCCCTGCCGAAGACATTTCCCGGCGCTGGACGGCAGAGGAAATCTCCAGAACCATGGGCAATCTTCTGGCGCAAAAAACGCAGGGCAAACCCGTGTACGGCACGGTGTAAGCCGAGAATGCAACCCGGTTTCAAGGCGCGATCAGGCGTCTTGAAACCGTTCTATCTGGTCTAGGAACAGCGGCTTTTCTCCGCCGCCATGGATTTCGAGCGTAGCCCCGGAAACGTAGCTGGATGAGGGGCTGCTCAGATACAACACACCCTTGGCGATATCCTCTGGAGCGCCCATTCGCTTTGCCGGCAAGCTGGCTGCAATCTGGGCCATTGCCTGTGCTGAACCATAGGTCTCAGTTGGCGTCTGTGTCGCAATGAGCCCGACCACAATCGCATTCACCCGGATTTCCGGCCCCCACTCAGCGGCCAGAGAGCGGGTCAGCCCCAACAGGCCTGCCTTTGAGGCTCCATAAACGGCGGTTCCCGGCGAGGGGCGCACCCCTGAAACACTGGCAATGTTGACGATGGACCCACCACCTGCCCTGTGCATAGAGGCATAAACAGCTTGTGAGAAGTGGATTGGGCCGAGCAGGTTCAGAGCGACGATTTTTTCATGAAACCTTGGTGAGACGGTTGCTGCGGGCGCATGGGGTGCACCGCCTGCGTTATTGACCAGAATGCTGATTGGGCCCATCTGCGCTTCAACAGCCTTAACAAAGCTGGTGATCGAGTCCGGGTCGCGCACATCGCAGGGCCAGAACCGGGCTTGCCTGCCTGCGGCCTGCGGCAGATGCTGTGGCGCATTGCGGCCACAGACGGCAACCTGACAGCCCGCCGCCAGCAGGGAGCAGGCGATTTGAGCGCCAATCCCCCGCGTTCCGCCGGTCACAATAGCAACGCGGCCCGACAAATCTGATGCATGAACGGATTGGTGAGATTGAGACATAGCGGAATTTAAAACCTCTGCTGTGTGGGGGGCGGTTAAAGGCGTTCTATGATCATAGCATTGGCGATACCGCCGCCTTCGCACATGGTTTGCAGGCCGAAGCGAACCTTGCGGCGTTCCATCTCATGCAAAAGTGTGGTCATAAGCCGTGCCCCCGTTGCCCCAATCGGGTGTCCCAGGGCGATCCCTCCGCCATTAACATTGGTCTTTTCTGGCGGAATGTCCAACTCTTTCATCCAGGCCATCGGGATAGAGGCAAACGCTTCGTTGCACTCAAACAGGTCAATGTCCTCCACCCGCATCTGTGCGTCCTGCAGTGCTTTTTTCGTCGCCGGGATGGGGGCGGTCAGCATCCACACCGGATCGCAGCCATAAACGTTGAGGTGATGAATGCGCGCCCGCGGGGTGAGGTTATGATCCTTGACCGCCTGCTCAGAGGCGATCAGCAGTGCGCTGGCCCCATCGCAGTTCTGGCTGGCAACACCGGCGTGTATACGGCCGTCTTCCTTTATCGGCTGCAACTCTGCCATCTTGCTCAAGCTGGTCTCGCGCCTTGGGGTTTCATCGCTCTCAAACCCGTCAATTCCGCTGATTTCGCGATCAAAACAACCATTGTCGATGGCGTTGATGGCGCGCTGATGGCTGTTTAAGGCGTAGTGTTCCATGTCCTCGCGGGAGCATTTCCAATATTGGGCAATCATTTCGGCAGCCCGAAACTGAGAGATTTCTTCGCCGCCATACCGGCGCTGCCAGCCTTTGGAACTGGTGAATGGCGAGGTGAAGCCAAATTGCGGGCCAACGCTCATGGCTGCGCCAATGGGGATGGAGTTCATGCTTTGCACGCCGCCGGCAACAATCAGATGCTGCGTGCCGCTCATAACCGCTTGCGCGGCAAAATGGATGGCTTGCTGACCAGACCCGCATTGCCGGTCAATGGTGACACCGGGCACGTGGTCCGGCAAGCCTGCCACCAGTGCGCAGGTGCGGGCAATGTTGCCTGATTGTGAGGCGAGCGTGTCGGTGCAGCCATAAATCACATCATCAATGGCAGCTGGCTCAATGGATGTACGCTCCAGCAAAGCGCGGATCGGGTGTGCGCCAAGGTCAGCGGAATGCATTTGCGCCAGACTGCCCTTTTGCGCCCGATCGGCGTGCGTACGGCATCAACAATATAGGCTTCCGGCATTTTGAAGGTTCCCTGTTTCTGGTGTGAGGTGGCTCGCCACTTTTTGCAATGCTGAGAAAACCGCAGCGGGGTGGCTATGGCCCATGTAGCGCGCGCCCTGAAAAATAAAATCGTCCGAATAGGTGATGCGGCACCAGACAGAACGCGGCAGATTGCCATCATTGAAACGGCCAAGGGGGGACTTGGGCATGTGGAAAGGACTGATTGCCGCCATCTGCTTGATGCTGTGTGCAGTGCGTGCGGACGCATCCGACTGGCGCATACTGGCGCGGTTTGATGATGCACCTGAGGGACTGGTCAGCGACCAGCAGGGCGGGTTTTTTGTTTCGCTGTTCCATTCAGCCGAGATTTATCGGGTTTCCGCTGATGGAGAAAAAACAAGGATCGCGACACTGCGCGATGTCATCGGCTCTGCCAAGGGCAGCACAATAGGAATCGACTTTGACGGCAAGGACACCCTTTACGTTGCCTTTGCAGAATATTCCAAACGCTATACCTGGCCCGCAGTTCCGGGGCTGGCTGTCGAGGCCTGTGCCGATTCCACCGTGCGCCATTCCGGCCTATATGCGGTGCAGATTTCTACCGGGCAGGTGGAAGCGGTTGCCACGCGCGCTGAGGGCTATCCGTTTTGCTTCCCGGATGATCCGGTGATTGATGAACATGGCGACATCTACCTTTCAGACCTGTCGCTCAAAGCAATCTGGAAGATCAATCCAACCAGCCGCAAGGTTGATTTGTGGTCCAAAGATCCGCTGTTTTCTGGTGGAGATCATGTGTTGAGCGGCTACGATGTTGGCGTCAACGGCGTTGCTCTTTCCCCCGATGGCCGTGCTCTTTATGGCGTCACAGGCGGGCTGCCCTTGCTGGTGAGGATTCCGATCCTTGCGGATGGATCAGCAGGCAAAGCGGAGATGGTTGCCTTTGGCTTTGCCAATATGGATGGGCTGGAAGTTGACGGGGATGGGACCTTCTATCTGACGGAAACCAAACGCAGCGAAATCTGGCGGCTTAATCCGCAAGCCGACCGGCGCGAGCAGCTGGGCAATCCGCTCAGGGACACATTAGGGGCACCTGCCAGCCTGGCATTTTCAGAGACAGAGCTGTGCGTCACCAACCTGAATTTCTTCGGTCATCTTCCCAAGGAAAAAGCAAACTCGGTTGTCTGCCGGCCAACTGCCCGTCCAGCATGGTCTAACTAATTGAATTATTGCAAACCTATCTAAGCATCAGGGGATTTTGAAATGACAGTATATGAAACAGATGTTCTTGTTATTGGCGGTGGGCCAGCCGGATCAACCGCCGCTGCGGCACTGGCGCGCAATGGGATCAAGACCACCATTTTGGAGCGTGATGTGTTTCCAAGATATCATATTGGTGAGTCCCTCCTAGCCTCACTGGTTCCCATGATTGATATCATCGGCGCAACAGAAAAAGTTGCTGCATGTGGCTTTGTCAAAAAGCCGGGCGGGTACTTCAACTGGGGCGGAGAAAAATGGGCGTTCCGGTTTGATGAGGTTGAAGGTGCACCGGAGCATTCCTTCCAGGTGGAGCGCGCTGAGTTTGATAATCTGCTGATTGAGCACGCTGGCGAGTGTGGGGCTGAGGTTCATCAAAATGTCAGTGTCAACAAGATCAATTTTGAAGATGGCCGCGCAGTCAGAGCCTCGTGGACAGACCACACCAAGAAAAAGTCCGGTGAGCTGAAGTTCAAGCACCTGATTGATTGCTCAGGCCGCAATGGTGTTCTCGCCAACGGCCATTTTAAAAACCGCCGCTTCCATGATGTGTTCAAAAACGTGGCTTTGTGGGCTTATTATGATGATGTGGATTTGAGCTACGACGATCTACCAGCAGGCTCCACGCGAATTTTGGCTGTTGATCAGGGCTGGATCTGGTTTATTCCGCTCAAAGACAACAAGGTCAGCGTTGGTCTGGTAATCGCCCATGATGCTTTGCGCTCCAAACGCAAGGATAACATGAGTGATGAGGAGATTTATAATCAGGTTTTGGAGGATCATCCCGAAGCCAAGCTGATGCTGCAAAAGGCAACCCGCGGCAAAATGCGTGTTGAATCAGATTATTCCTACACATCTGACTCCTTTTCGGGCCCCGGCTTTTTCATGAGCGGCGATGCAGCGTGTTTCCTCGATCCGCTGCTGTCCAGCGGTGTGCACCTTGCCATGTTCTCCGCGCTGATGGCCGCAGCCTGCATCACCAGCATTCACACTGGCGATGTGGACGAAGACCGGGCGCATACTTTCTTTGAAACCAGTTACCGCCAGGCTTATCTGCGGTTCCTGATGCTGGTCTCCACGTTCTACGACATGGGCCAAGGGCAAAAAGGCTACTTCGCCCAATCGCAAAAGCTGACCTCCAAGGAATATGACACGGAGGAAATGAAAACAGCCTTTGTTGATATTGTTTCCGGCACTGCTGACTTTACCGATGTCAGTGATGAAGAGTATGGCGCGGTCATTGTTGCCAAGGTGACCGAGAAGCTGAAAACGGGGGTCGATATGCGCCGGGGCACGCGGGAGATCGGCGAGGAAGAACGCGAAGAGCACTTGCAGTTCATGGACGGCATTGTCGGCCTGAGCTTTTTGGACAAAAACGCCTCCATCGGCGGTTTGTATGTGGAGCAGGAGCCAACCTTGAAACTGGCAGAAGCCTCTGCGTAAAATCCTCAAGGATAAATGTTGGACAGGGTGACCAATATTGGGGCACCCTGATCCGGCATATGGGCCGAACGTCTCTTCGGCCCAGTGCACCCGTTCTTTTAAACAGTCTTCTTAGTGTTTGCTGCCGATCAGGATTTTCAATGCATAACGATCTTTCCTTTACCACCATTGGTCATCTTTGTAAGTGGGCCGCTCAGACATACGGGACAATGCCAGCTCTGGAAGAGGGCAGGACTTACTCCTTTATTGAACTGGACGAGCTGCGCCAGCAGGCGGCCAGGGCCTTGATCGCTTTGGGTGTGAAAAAGGGTGACCGGGTGATGGTGTGGGGGCCCAACACCTGGCACTGGGTTGTGGCAGCCCTGGGGTTGGTGAGCATCGGCGCTATCCTTATTCCTGCCAGCACTCGCTTTAAAGCCAGCGAAATGGACGATCTAATCGAGCGCAGCGGCACCCCCCTTCTGTTCAGTGCAGGGCAGTTTTTGGGCAAGTATTACCCGCAGGAACTGGCGGATAAGACCCGCAGCGGTCTCAATCAATTGGTCATTATGGGAGAGGCGCAAGACGAAAGGGATTGCGGCTGGCAGGCGTTTTTGGAAAAAGGCAACAGCATATCAGCCCAGCAGCTGCATGATGTTGAGCAGAGCGTTGGCCCGGATGATCTGTGCGACATGCTGTTTACATCCGGCACCACCGGTTTCCCCAAGGGCGTGATGTTTGGACACAAGCAATGCCTGATGGGCGTTGATGGCTGGGCAGACCGGGTGGGGCTGACTAAGGGCGACCGGGTGTTGGTGATCCCGCCGTTTTTCCATGCTTTTGGCTATCGCTGCGGCGTGCTTGTGTGTTTGCTGCGCGGGGCTACTCTTATTCCCCACTTAACTTATCAGCCCGATGAAATTTTAAGCCGCATTGAGACCAGCGGCATCAGCGTTATTCCCGGCCCTCCCGCGATCTTTCAGGGCATGCTGCAGGAGGAAAACCTTGGCCAGTATAACCTGAGCACCCTGCGCGTTGGGGTGACGGGCGGTGCTGTTATTCCGCCAGCACTGATCCGGGATATGCGGCAGATACTTGGGTTTAAGGATGTTGTCAGCGGATATGGCCTGACGGAGTGCGGCGGGTTTGGCACCATGTGCAGCGCTGACGATGATGATGAAACAATCGCCACCACCGCAGGGCGGCCCCAACCGGGCTTGGAAGTGGCGATCAAAGACACCTCCGGCTCCATTTTGCCAGCGGAAACAACCGGTGAAGTTGTGATCCGCGGTTATGCGGTGATGCAGGGGTACTTCAATAACGAAGAGGCCACACAAGAGATCATTGACGAGCAGGGTTATTTGCATACCGGTGATTTGGGGCAGCTGGATAAAGACGGCAACCTGAAGATCAAAGGCCGGTTGAAAGACATGTATATCTGCGGCGGGTTTAACTGTTACCCCGCTGAGATTGAACGGCTTTTGAGCAGCAATCCAGCCATTGGCAGTGCAGCGGTTATTGGCATTGCCGATGACAGGCTGGGCGAAGTGGGCTGCGCCTTTGTTGTGTTAAAGCCGGGCCACCAGCTGAGTGCGGAGGAGGTTATCAGCTGGGCGCGGGACCATATGGCAAACTTCAAATGCCCGCGCCGTGTTGAAATTGTGAAAACACTGCCACTCAGCGCGCAAAGCAAAGTCAGAAAACAGGATCTTTACGAATTGCTGAACAACCGTGCAGAAGCGCTGGTTGAATAAAAAGAATGAGGTGAATTTTCATTGGAGAGGGAAATTTGGGATGAAGAAATTACTCAGGATAGGCACAGTTGTCGCCGCCTCCTTGGCAGCCAGCTTGGTGCATGCAGAAGATACGATTAAGGTTGGCGGATTGGTGTCGTTGTCCGGCGGCGGTGCATCCTTTGGCCGGGTGGCCCAACTTGCCTGGGAGATGGCGATTGAGGACATCAACGCTGAAGGTGGGATCAACGGGCGTAAGGTCGAGTTTATTCTGGCAGATACGCTGACACAGCCCAACCATGCGGTTGCCGAAGCGCGCCGTCTTATTGCAAATGAAAAGGTTGAAGGGTTTATCGGTCCTGTCACCAGTCAGGAAGTCATTCCGGTGTCTGGTCTGACGACAGCGGCCAATCTCTTTCAGATCACGCTGGCCTCTTCTGCCCGGTTAACACCGCAGACGGCACCCTATCATTTTTCAAGCTCACCAACCGGGCTAACTCAGATGATCCCGAACATCGACTATGCAGTCAATGTTTTGGGTGCCCGAAACATTGGCATCATTTCCGACAATGGCGGCATGTCACGCGATGCGGTTTCGCAGATGTTGAAATACCTTCAGACCAAGGATCTGAAACCTGCCAGCATCCAGCAGTTTTCCTTCAGAACCGAGGACATGACCCCGCAACTGTTTTCCATGCGCTCTGATGGTGTGGATGCGGTGCTGATCATCAATAGCCTTGGTGATGATTCCCGCAAGTTCTTGCAAAACATGCAGGAAATCGGTTGGGATGTACCAGTGCTTGGCTCGCTGACCATGACCAACTTTGCAGCAGCTAATGAAAAGCTGCTGGGGCCGGACGCCTTCAAATACGTCAGAAGCGTGCAGTTTGTCGGCATGACCTACTGCCCCGGTGATGAAGTTGGCACAACGCCCTACGCCATGTTTGATGCCCGCGCCAAAAAGGCCATCAAAGACCTCGACCGCATCGGTGGCAGCTCCGCGATCATACCGTTTTACATCAGTCCGCTGATCTTCAAAATGGCAATTGAAGGGGCTGGCACCACGGATGGGAAAAAGGTTGCCGCCTGGGTGGAAGCCAATGCAGGAAAGATGACCAATATGGTTGGCCCGTTCGCTGCTAGTCAGGAGTCACACTTCCTGCCAGCACCGGATTCACTGGTTGTGGTGAAAAACGCTTATGCGCACCGCGAAGATGGTCTGATTGAGCGCATCACCTGTCAATAAAGAAACTTTTTATCGTAATTACGCGCATATCAGCCAATTAAAGAGCTTTACTCGTTTATTTGGATGACGCGCAGAGATCCAGCCTGAGACTATTTTGGTCTAACAACAGGCTGGATTTTTTTATGACTTATTCAACGTGTGACGATGACAGCTTAATTGCCCAAACCGTGCAGAGGCTTTTAGCGGATGCAGGAGGACTGGAGCTTGCGCGGGCCGGGGCCACCAGCCAGACCTGCCAGTCCCTATGGTCGGTGCTGGGTCAGGAGCTGGGGTATACGGCCCTTGGCCTTGCAGAGGAAATCGGCGGAACCGGGGAAGATCTGGCCGCGCGGATAGAGATTGAGCGCCTTTTGGGCAGTGTTCTGGCTCCCCTGCCCTATCACACAACCATCAGCGTGTGCGCTGCCGTTTTGCAGGCGGCAACGCCCGGCCCACTGCGTGATGAGTGGGCGCACAAGCTCACATCCGGTCAGGCAACAGCAACGCTGGCACATGCGCCCATCGGGGCGCAAGCGGAGTGGACATCCACCCCATTTACTGCCCGGCAAACTGCCAGCTGCTACACGCTGACGGGCAAAAGTGGGCCGCTACTGAACCTTGCAATGGCTGATCTAGTGCTTATCCCGGCGCGCTGCGGGACAGAGCTGGTGGTGTTCGCTGTACCCGGCAAAGATCTGGCGCAGATGAGTGAGCCGCACAGCGCTCTGGATGGCAGCTTGAGTTTGAGCGGGCTCCAGCTCGACCAGTATGCCGTGCCGGACGCAGCACTGATTGACCGGGGCGAGGATTTTGCCGGACGCTATGAGTTGGTGCTGTGTCAGGCCCGGCTGGCGTTGGCGGCGCATATGATGGGCTCGGCCCGGGTCGCTTTTGACCTCACTCACCAATACATCTGCGAGCGTTCGCAGTTTGGTCAGGTGATCGGTTCCTTTCAGGCCATCAAGCATCGCATGGCTGATCTTTATGTGCAGCTGAACCGCGTTGATGCGCTTATTGATGGCGCGGTGAGTGATTTTGCTCAAGCAGCGGATCAGGACGTGCAGCGCATTGCCTGCGCGCAAAGCGATACGGCGGTGGTGTGGGCGAGCGAGCTTTTTTACAAGGTGAGTGCCGAAGCCATTCAGCTGCATGGCGGTGTTGGCATGACGTGGGAATACAGCCCGCAGCTGTTCTTCACCCGCGCCTCATCGTTGGCCGCGCTTATCGGCTCCGCTGATCAGATGTATGCCCGCCTTGGTCAGCAGCTGGTGGAGCACGCCTTTCCGATCATTCCGCACGGTGATGACAACATGGGCCTGCGCACAAAGGTGGGCGAGTATATGCGCTCCCATCTTAAAGGTGAGTATGCCGTATTGCGCGGGCGTGGCTACGCGGGCGATGGCGATGCTCTCATTGAGGAGCGCAAGGCGTGGGAGCGGGCGCTGGCAGCAGATGGCTGGGCTGGGCTTGGGTTGCCCAGCAGCGCAGGCGGGCGTGGATTTTCCATCAAAGAGCAGATTGTTTTTTATGAGGAATATGCCCGCGCTGGGGGCCCCGGACGGTTGGGCCACATCGGCGAGGGCTTGCTTGCCCCAACCCTGCTTGCTTTTGGAACCGAAGACCAGCAGACGCGGTTTTTGCCCGGCATTCTGGCGGGCACCACCTTATGGGCGCAAGGCTACAGTGAACCCAATGCGGGATCGGATCTGGCAAATATTCAAACCCGGGCGCGTTTGGATGAGAGCGGTGAAAACTGGGTGGTTACGGGGCAAAAGACATGGACCTCGCTGGCCCATATCAGCGACTGGATTTTTGTGCTGGCCCGCGCGGGTGACGGGTCCGCTGGAAAAGAGGGCCTGGTCTTCCTGCTCATGCCGCTGGACCAGCCGGGCATTGAGGTGCGGCCCATCTGCCAGATGGGCGGAACTCAGGAGTTCAACGAGGTCTTTTTTGATGGCGCACGGGCCCGGCGCGCAGACACGATCGGCGCACCGGGAGAAGGCTGGACCGTGGCAACCACCCTGCTTGGTTTTGAGCGCGGCCTGTCCACACTGGGGCAGCAAATGGGGTTTGCACGCGAGCTGGAGCTGATTGTGGATCAGGTGCACGAGGGGGCGGATGATCCCTTTCTGCTTGCCCAAATAGGACGCAGCTGGGCAGGCTTGCGGGCCATGCGCCATGGGGCTTTGAAAACGCTTGGCGCGCTGGAGGCGGGCCGTGCCGGGCCGGAGGCGCTTGGCTACAAATATGAGTGGTCCCTCTGGCATCAACAGCTTGGCGAGCTTGCCATGCAGGTGCTTGGGACCAACGCCAGCGTGCTCAGCAAGCAAACTGAAGTTTTGAAACTGCAGCAGATGTTTTTGTTTTCAAGGGCAGAAACCATCTACGGCGGTACCAGCGAAATTCAGCTGAATATCATTGCCGAAAAAGGCTTGCGACTGCCGCACAGCCCGCGCTCGCCAAGACCAGCCCCAAAGAACACGGACGGGGCGCGTAATCAGAACCTATCTAAAGTTTAAGCCAGATGCAGGCGCGAACCGCGTGTTCGATCAGGGAACGGAGTGGAAATATGAGTGCAGATTGCCTGAGGACAGAGCTTACCAGACTTTTGGGCTGCCGATACCCCATCGTGCAAACGGCGATGGGCTGGGTGGCCACGCCGCGCCTTGTTGCCGCCACCACACAGGCGGGCGGGTTTGGTTTTCTTGCAGCCGCCTCCATTCCCCCCGGTCAGGTGGAAGCTGCGATTTTGCAGGTTAAAGCGCTGACAGATGGGCCTTTTGGCGTCAACTTTCACGGGTTTCAGCCCAATGCGGGTGAAGTTGTTGAGATGGTGCTGCGCCACAAGGTTGCAGCGGTCAGTTATGGGCGCGGGCCAGATGCTGCCATGATCGGCAAATTGCGGCAGACCGGAGTGACCTGCATGCCCACTGTTGGCGCTGTCAAACATGCGGTGAAAGCGGTGCAGATGGGTGCCAACGCCATCACCATTCAAGGCAGTGAAGGTGGTGGGCATACTGGCTCAGTACCCACCTCACTGCTGTTGCCACAAGTGCTTGAAGCGGTTGATGTGCCGGTGATTGCAGCGGGCGGTTTTTATAATGGCCGCGGCCTGGCCGCAGCGCTTGCCTATGGGGCGCAGGGCATTGCCATGGGCACGCGGTTTTTGCTCACCAAGGAAAGCCCTGTTCACCAAACCTCGCTGAGCCGTTATCTGCACACCAACGACCCAAACCAGATCCGGGTTTCGCGGGCAGCAGATGGCTTGCCGCAGCGGTTTATTGAAAATGATCAGTTGCGCACGCTGGAAAACATGGGCGTGCTGCCACGGCTTATGGCGAGCGTGCGCTATGCACTGCAGTTTCGCAAAGCCAATAAGTACAGCTGGGGAGAGGTGCTTGGCGTGCTGCGGCAGAGCCTGAAGGGTGAGGACGCCAGTTTTGCAGCAACCATTATGGCCCCAACGCTGCCGCGCCTGATTACTCGCGCCTTTATTGAGGGCGATGCGCAAAACGGCCTTTTGCCAAGTGGTCAGGCCGCCGCGTTGATTGATGACCTGCCCGAATGTGCGGCGCTGATTGACGCCATTGTTGCCCAGACCCGCCACCAGCTGCGCGTGCTCTCTCAATATGATGCTTCCCTTACCACCCCTGACCAATAGCGTGAGACTGATGACCGAACCTTTTGAGACCTCTATACGCAATCATATCGCTGAGATTACCTTAAATCGCCCCCCTGTTAATGCGCTGGCTGGCAAACACTGGCACCAGCTTGCCATCACAATCAACGAGCTGAGCAACAATCCGCAGGTGCGGGTTGTGCTGATCCGGGCGGAGGGCCGTGGATTTTGTGCCGGTGTCGACATTAAAGAGCTGCAAGTGCGGCCCGATATGATCGGCTCCGTCAACAAAGGCAATTACGACACGTTCAAAGCCCTGCACTAATCCAAAGTGCCGGTTATTGT